>JAAYWB010000015.1 GCA_012516855.1 Candidatus Cloacimonadota bacterium | reverse complement strand
CATCAGGACTACTATCTCGTGGATACCGCCATCTCTTTCCAGCAGATGGTCCTCACCGCCTGGAGCCACGGAATCGGAAGCTGCTGGCTAGCCGCCTTCAGCGAGAAGAAGCTCAAAAGCCACCTGCATCTGCCCAAAAGCTGGCGCGTCGTGGCCATGGCCCCCTTCGGGTATCCCTCGGAAAAGAAATCCCTGTATTCCAAAGCCCTCAGTTCCTTTGCCGGCAGCAAGGACCGGCTTTCCCTCTGCGACATCGTAAGCATGAATCCCGGCAAGGAAAAATGAGCCCGGTATTGCTCCCCGCGGTTTAGACTGCGTCCGCTGTAAACTCTAACTGACAATTTCAAATTTCTCTCACTTTGATAATTGCTGCTATCATATCTGGCAAGCAAGATATAACATACACACTGTTTTGTTGGACTTGGACATTTGAAGTTTTGGTGATTCGATTTGAAGTTTTCAGTGAGGGTTTGCACTTCGTATTTATACTTACAATAGCAACTTGGAAAGACTTGCAATAGTCCTTGACAGGAATTCAGTGCTTTAAACAATGCGACTGATTCTCATTAAAGGAATATGCCATGGACAACCAAGTCACTGTTTTTGAGAAGTTTCTGTTCCGCAAAGGTCTGAAGCTCACAACTCCCCGTCGGGAGATACTGGACGCGGTGTTCAGCCTGCATGAGCATTTTGATGCCCAGCAGTTGCACGCCCTGCTGAAAGATCAGAAACGCCGGATTTCCCTGGCCACGGTTTACCGCACTCTGCCTCTGCTGGAGGCGGCAGGCCTTATCCAGCATTCCCTGCGTTCCTCTTCCCGTGACGTGTTTGAACACATCTACGGCCACCCCCGCCATGTTCACTGGATTTGTTCCCGTTGCGGCTGGGTGCAGGAAACGCCGCTGGACGACTTGAAAAGATCACTGCTGAAAGAAGCCTCCAGCCTGAAATTCCGTCTGGACGAAGTGAACATCCAAGTGAATGGCCTCTGTTGGAAATGCTGTGGGAATGAGAATCAATAAGCTATGAGTCAAGATAACCCCATCATCGCCCTTGCGGGAAACCCCAACGTGGGCAAAACCACTCTTTTCAATGCCCTCACCGGCTCGCACCAGACCGTTGGTAACTGGCCTGGCGTGACGGTTGAGCGCAAGGAAGGTTTTTTCATACGTAATGGCCGGCGTTATGAGGTGATAGACCTACCCGGCATCTATTCACTGGCGGCTGGATCTCCGGATGAGCTGGTGGCCCGAAATTACCTAGTGCAAAAGAAACCGAACTTGGTGATCAACATTGTGGATGCCTCAAATCTGGAGCGCAACCTTTATCTCACGCTGCAGCTGATGGAACTGAAAGTGCCGTTGCTTATCGTGTTCTCAATGCTTGACATTGCGGAGCAGAACGGTGTGGAGATCGATTTTGACCACCTGAAAAGCCATCTGGACTGCCCCATCCAGTCACTGACTCTCTGTCGCCGCTTCGATCCCAGCCAGCTTTTTCAGGATATCGACACCTGCCTGGCCAAAGCTCCAGTCCCAATTAGCCCTCGTTACGACGAGGTGGTGGAAAAGCACCTTCACAACCTCGACAACTTCCTGCTGCAGCAAAGGGATGACCCTGCCTGGCCGGAGGCCTGGAGAAGACTTCCTCTGGACTGGGTAGCCCTGAAGCTGTTGGAGCGCGATCCCTATTTCCACGCGGAATTGCCCCAATCCTGGTTCGATCCGGTGGACCGCGAGATTAGAGGCTTGGAAAAACACCGCAACCAAGCTGCTGCCACGGCCTTGGCTGACGACCGCTATGGCTTTATCCGCGGTTTGGTGAAAGACGTGGTGCGCCACAAAACCAAGCCGGGCGCCACTTTTTCGGACAGACTCGACCGTGTGGCGCTGAGCAGTCTTTGGGGCCTGCCGGTTTTTTTCGCGGTGATGTATCTGGTTTTCCTGTTGGCCGTGCAAGCCAGCGAACCCTTAATCGGATGGATCGAAAACGGGCTAAACTGGCTTCTGGTGGATCAATGGGGCGCGCTACTGCGCAGCTGGAACATCCCCGGCTGGCTCAGCCACCTTCTTTCAGACGCCCTCGGAGGCGGGATCGCTACCATCGCCACGTTCATTCCACCTATTTTCTTCATTTTTTTGTGCTTGTCCCTGCTTGAAGACAGCGGCTACATGGCCCGCGCCGCTTTTATCGCTGATAGGTTTATGCGTCGGGTGGGGCTGCCCGGAAAGGCCTTCATCCCGCTTTTAGTCGGTTTTGGCTGCACAGTTCCGGCTATCATGGCCACCCGCACCCTGGAAAGCCGCCGGGACCGCGTTTTCGCCTCGCTGCTTACGCCTTTTATGAGTTGTGGCGCCAAACTGCCGGTTTACACATATCTCGGTATGCTGTTCTTTCCCGGAAGGGCTGACCTGGCTGTTTTCGGACTCTACTTTTTCGGGGTGGTTATGGGCCTGCTGTTCGCGCTGGCGCTGAAAAAAACGATGTTCAAGACACAACCCGGCAACTTCGTGATGGAGCTGCCCCCTTACCATCTGCCTACTATAAACGCCATCGGAATGCACACCTGGCACCGCCTGAAGGATTTCATCCTGCGCGCCGGCAAGACCATCCTTCTGGTAACTGTGGCTGTGAATATACTGCAGGCGCTTACCCTGCCAGTCAAAGGAGGCCAGGCCAGTGTTCTGGAGCTGGCTGGCAAGCTGCTCACTCCACTGATGAAGCCGATGGGAATTGTCGCGGAAAACTGGCAAGCCACGGTTGCCCTGATTTCCGGGCTGTTCGCCAAGGAGGCGATTGTGGGAACTCTGCAGAGCCTTTATCCCGATCCGTCCGTCATTCCAAGCGCTTTTGGCGGGTCATCTTCCGGAATCGCCTTTCTGATTTTCGTGCTGCTCTATTCGCCCTGCGCCGCTTCCCTGGCAGCCCTAAACAAGGAACATGGCTGGCGCTGGAGCCTCTTCTCCTTTTTCTATCTAACCCTGCTGGCTTGGATCGTGGCTACCGTCGCTTATCAGATTCTGGCCTTTAACCGGCTGTCCTGGCTCTGGCTGGGGCTCTGCGCCCTGCTGGTTGTGGCCTTTGGAGCCAGCCTCAAACTCATTGGAAGAAAAAATGCTATCTAAACGTGACCGCGTGCGCCTTCGCCAGTTCGGCCGTAGATTCGGAAGCCGGCCAAAAACCTGCCGCTGCCATAGCGGCGACTGCATCAGCCTGGCAGACCTTGAACCCGGCGTGGAGGCCCTGATAACATGCAACAACGACCTCAAAACCATTGAAAGGGGACTCTACCACGGTAAAAGGGTGATGGTCCAGCGCAACGAGTCCGGAGAGCCCAACCTCGTGGTCGCTGTTGGCGACGCCCGCTATGTTTTGGACCGCCGGGTGGCCAGGATGATCAGGGTTAGAGTGGTCTGAGGCTTTTATCCACAAGTTTTTTCACAGAGCTAAGCAGGAAAAAACAGAGGAAAAACGGAGGAATACCGTAAAAGGGCCTAAGCTTTTCTGGAGTCGAACGATGCGGGAACTTCGACCACAGCAGAACGACACTATCCAGCCTGCACTGGGATGACTACAGTCTTTCCCTCCCTGTCTGAACATAAGCCAATCGCATAATCCCCAATGCGTTACTCTTGAAATCCAGCTGGATGATTCTTCCTTTTCCCTATCTTTTTCGCCTCTCTCTCGCCTCCCGTTTAGTTCCCGTTTGAAAGGCGGGAACTCAGCGGGAAGTGAATGGGATGTGAAAGGGATGGGGCAAAGGTGGAAAAGGAGGAGCAGATCAGGCAAATGGGGGTTTGGGAATATTATTTGGCTCTCTTTCAAACCGAATTACCCGCTCGATCTGAAAGAGAGCCCTATATTATTGCCAGTTTCAAAGACACAACAAGACCTCAAGGCTCCCGGCGCTGGAGAATCAGCTAAAGCAGCATCCGCCATCAAATCTGTTGGATCAATAGATTGCCGTCACCCGGAAAAACTTCCTGTTACCCGTTGGCACATCGAAAAATGTATGGGTTGCGCTCAGTTCAGCCAGCGCCTCCTCTCCAAAGGAATCCACATCATCTGCAGCAAAGACCCGGTAGCCGGTGACCCCGCCCGGAGATTCCCAACTCAGCCGAAAACCGTTATCCCGGCGGCTGATGCTCACTTCCGGAGATGGATACACGCCCACGGGACGGGGCCCCACAACATGGTCAAGAAAGACCAGGGGGTTGCTTCCGCTTCCTGCATTATAAGCCTCAATGCCCAGATGATAGCTCTGCCCCGCCAGGGAACCCAGGTCCAACTCAAACCGTTGCCAGACATTGGCGGCGCTGATAGCGGGTAAAATAGCCACCTCGTTCCAGTTTGTGCCGTCAGATGAGCGTTTGACCCTAAAACCTGCGCTGCCCGGTGCAGCATTGCTCAAGGCCATGAACTCCAATGTTGATTCCGAAGTCAACTGCAGCTTGGGTGTGGCCAGCAGGTTCCCCGCCGCTCCGGCTCTAACCTGGGCACATTTGGTGCCGTGATAGGGATAGTATTGCTCTGGTGGGAAATCCCAGCTTCCCGGATTGAGCCATCCCGGGGGAAGCTCATTCTCAAAACTCTCACAAAGCTGGCCTAGCTCGGGAACACGGAAACTCCAAACAGGGGGAAGTGAAACAGTGCCATAAGCATTGGAGGGAACTATCTGCCAATAATAAGTTTCGCCCGCTTCTAGCTCCGGCTGATACCAGGGGTATGTCTGTCCGGTGATAATCAAGGGTGGCGGATCAACTGTGCCAAAATGTACTGAATAAGAGGTGGGGCAGCCGCCTCCGCTCTTCCAGATCAGCCGCGAACCTGAAAGAGCATAGCCTCCATCGCCGGGATAAACAGCCACTGCTGGTTCAGGGGACATGGGCGTTATCAATTGCAGATTGGGGCGTCGGTGGTTTGCTTCTACACTTCCAGTGGGGAAAGCTCCGATCGCTCCATTGTAGGCCAGTTTCAACTCTGTGCCTGTAGATGTGAACCTGAATAAAGGTGCGGGAATAAGCCGGTTTCCTCCAAGGTTTTTCCAGAGGATCTCTATATTTTGGCTGCCATTCCACTGAAAAGGCTCAGTGAAGGCCAGCTGCTGCCAGTCTCCATTTTGGAAAGTGACCTCCCCGGCATAGACCAGGCTGAATCCGGTGCTGTCTGGTCCTACGTTGCTGGTATAGGCTGATGAATTCGTGTGGCGGAGAAATATCCGTTGGTTGGTAAAACTGTAGTTGCTTAAGGGAGTGTGAAGCTGAAAACCGATCCCGGCGATTTGTGAAGCAGTTCCCAAACCGGCGGAATTGATCTCAGCAGCGGTGTAGATCATCCTACTCCAGCTATATTCGTTATTGCCATCGACTGGGGCTCTGTTAAGGCTTTCGGTCCCAATTCCGATAGTGTAAACCTCTGCCCAGATGCCCGTTATGGCCAAAGCCAAAAAACACAATAAGCTCAAACGCTTCATCTTTTCAATCCTCTGGATCTTTTGTTTTATTTCTCACTTGGCATGCCTGTTCTCCCAACCCTTGCAAATAACCAGAATCATTATATGGCAGATGGAGAAAATATGTTGTTCCCAATGTCGGTGTAAAAGCCAACTCTTCGTTTCTCCGATTATTTGAGAGCATCTGACATCCCTTGTTATTCACATTCTATGTTAGGCCAAGCGGCTAATCGCATTGTTTTCATTATGAGAATCAAGTCAAGTTCTTTTTGGCTTAAGCTCAATTATGGTGGGTAAAACCTAGTGTCATTGACACATCACAAGCTGGGTCGGAGGCACATCAATCCACTCTAATTGAACATGAGCCATATCCTTAATTATAACCCAGTCAATATCATAGGCAGAGATTGGCAGCAAATAATGATGATCGGGAGATGGAGCGGGCAACGGGACTCGGACCCGCGACCCACAGCTTGGGAAGCTGTTGCTCTACCAACTGAGCTATGCCCGCTCTCAGGGAACACAAATCAAAACAGGGGGTGTTTGTCAATACAATTCTGCGGGGGATTTGGCGTTTTGCGTTTTAGTGGCGTGGCAGGGTGAACAGCCCCGATATTCTGTCCACGAATTGACACAAATTAAAGAGGGTTCACGCAGATCACTCGGAAAATCGAGGAGTTACGTGGATGAAGAAGTGTCTCACGCAGATTTCACAGATTTCGCGGATGAATAATCCGTATGAAAATGCGAATGTCCAGACCTGCTGTAGTCGATGCTCGTTCCTCGCTCGACTCCAGCGGCATCATTCCCACTCGATGGTGGCCGGGGGTTTGGAGCTGATGTCATAAACCACGCGGTTGACGCCGCGGACTTCATTGATGATGCGGCTGGAGACGTGTTTCAGAAAGGCGGGGGGAAATTCGGTCCAGTCAGCGGTCATACCATCCACGGAATTGACGGCTCGGAGGGCGCAGACGTTTTCGTAGGTGCGTTCGTCGCCCATCACACCAACGCTGCGGATGGGTAGGAGCACTGCAAAGGCCTGCCAGGTGCAGTCATAGAGGTTCCAGGAGCGCAATTCGCTGATGAAGATCTCGTCGATGGCCTGGAGGCAGCTTACTCTGGCAGCGTCAACAGCTCCGATGATTCTCACAGCCAGGCCGGGACCGGGGAAAGGATGGCGGCTGATGAGGGTTTCCGGCAGACCGAGCTCCCTGCCCACGGCGCGAACCTCATCTTTGAAAAGCTCGCGGAAAGGCTCAATCAGTTTGAAGCCCATCTTATCCGGTAATCCGCCGACGTTGTGGTGGCTTTTGATGGTGGCGGAAGGCCCGCGGAAAGAGACACTTTCGATCACATCAGGGTAGAGTGTGCCCTGGGCCAGGAAAGCCACACCGGGGTATTTGGCGGCTTCACGTTCGAAAACCTCGATAAAGGTGTGGCCAATGATCCGGCGCTTCTTTTCGGGATCCTCGATCCCGGCGAGGCGCGTCAGAAAGAGTTCAGAGGCGTCCACGCTTCTGATGTTGATGTCTGGAACGGCAGAAAAGGCCTCCTGCACGCGCCGGGCTTCCTGAAAGCGCATACAGCCGTTATCCACAAAAATGGGTATGAGGTGGTCTCCGATGGCACGGTGGATAAGCAAGGCGGCCACAGAGGAATCCACCCCGCCGGAAAGGCCGAGCACCACTTTCGCGTCGCCAACCGTGGCGCGGATTTTCTCCTGGCTGGAAGAGATAAAGTTTTCGGGCGTCCAATCCGGAACGCAGCCAGCGATCCTGAGGGCGAAATTGGCCAAAAGGGTTTTCCCCTGTGGCGTGTGGACCACCTCGGGATGAAACTGGAGCGCGTAAACAGGCCGGCTGAGATGGCCGATGGCGGCATAGGGCACGGCGGCGGTTGAGGCGAGGGCCTGAAAATTCTCCGGAAGCCGGGAAATAGAATCTCCGTGGCTCATCCAGACCTCGGCGCCGGCGGGAATCCCTTCCAACAGGGGATGGGGGAGGGAAGGTTTCAGCAGGGCGCGGCCGTATTCTCGGTTTGTGTGGCGCTCGATAGTGCCGCCAAAATGGTCAGCTATCAATTGCTGCCCGTAGCAGATGCCGAGTAGAGGCAGACCGAGCGACCAGATCATTTCAGAGGGCTGGGGAGAGTTGGGATCGAGCAAACTGAAAGGGCTGCCGGAAAGAATGATGGCCTTGGGGACGAGTTCGCGAATCTTTTCCGGCGCTATATTATAGGGATGGATTTCGCAATAGACACTGAGGGAACGCAGGGCGCGGGCGATTAGCTGAGTGTACTGAGAACCGAAATCGAGGATGAGGATGGTGTCGTGGCGGCTCATCAGGGCCTCACGAAGGGATTGGACTTCTTTTCCAGGCCGATGGACGTCCTGGGCCCGTGACCGGGAAAGACCACCGTGTCGTCTGGCAGGGAGAAAAGCTTTTCGCGGATTGAGGTTATGAGCTGGGCGTGGTTTCCGCCGGGTAGATCGGTGCGGCCAATGCTTTGCTGGAAAAGAGTGTCGCCGCTGAGGAGGAATCCATTTGCCAAAAGGCAGATCCCGCCAAGAGTGTGGCCGGGAGTGTGAATCACCCGAATGCTGTGATCGCCCAGTTTCAGGATTTGGCCATCTTCAGCCAGGAGGTCTGGCGGGCTCAGGCGCAGGGGATTTCCCAGATATTCGCTGAAGTTGCGGCGGTTGTCAGTGAGCAGGGGGGCGTCGGCTGGATGGATGAGCACCGGGGCGCCGAGGGCCTCTTTGAACCAGGCGTTTCCGCCGATATGGTCGCCGTGGCCGTGGGTGTTCACCAAAAGGGTGACCTTGAGGCCCAGTTCCCTGATCCGTGCCAGCAGAGCTTCCGAAGGGGCGGCGGGGTCTATCAGCCAGGCCTCGCGGGAATCCTCGTCCCAGAGCAGCCAGGTGTTGGTGCCGAATTCTTCAAACAGGTAATGGTCTTCAATCTTGAGCATCACAAATCCTTGTCGAGAGAGATCAGAAGCGGCCTGAAGACAGATTCAGGACACTTTTCCACACAAATCTCACGCCAACGATTCCTGTCAATACCATATTTCACCCAGGCGGGAGAGGGAGCTTTTTTGCTGTAATAGAGCAGAATCGAGGCGGCCAGGGATATGAGGTCGGGGGAGGGTTCCGGATCGGTGAGCAGGCCCAGAGGTCCTTCCAGATCGCGCAGAAGGAACCAGAGCCCGGGATAATCCTCTGCTTCGAGGCTGGCGTTATCAGCCCGGTCACGTCCCACGATGAATTTGAGGCTTGGATTGAGGCGGAAGTGACGTCCCCAGCGGAGGAGGCGGATGTTGGCTTCGCTGTCCTGGCCGTGTTTTATGAGTTCGCGCAGGCGGAGGGAATAACTTCGGTCGGTGAGCAGGCAGCCGCCGCCGGGGCCGGGATAGGAGAGGCCGAGTTCCTTTGCCAAAGCGATCTGGCGGGAGCGTCCGCGTCCGCTGATATCGAGCAACTGGTCCTTATCCACCCAGCCTTCAGTGATGGGAAGGGTGTCCGGCAGCAATTTCTGGGATAGGGGACGGATAATCAGGGAAGCGTGGCCGCTGAGTTTGTTCACTGCCTGGAGGGCGTTTCGGCGCTGGGACATAGGCCTCTGGCCCAGCACTTCACCGGAGATGAGAAAATCCGCGCCAAAGCGGGGCAGCAGTTTCGCCGCCTCCGCGAACATCAGGCCGTGGCAGTCGATGCAGGGATTGTGGTTCTTGCCGAAGCCGTGGATGGGGTTCTCCAGCATCTTCAGATGGGAGGCGGAAATGTCGACAACGGTGATCTCCATGCCGTTGGCCCGCGCGCTTTCGATTGCCCTGTCTGCCGTGATGTAGGGTGCGGTGAAGCAGACGGGATGCACCTTGTGTCCCAGTTTTTGCATCCAGGCAACGGCCAGGATGCTGTCCAGACCTCCGGAGAAGAGGGCGAGGGCAGATTTTTTGCTCATGGCATCCTTTTCCATCAAAAAGGGCCTGCCGTCAAAAGCAGGCCCATAGGACTATTTGACTCTAAAGCGAGATTATTTGTCCATGTCCGCCTGGATCTGGTCCATAAAGCGGAGAGGGTTGCGTTGGGTCTGGTGGGAGGTCTTGAGCTCGTACTGGCTCCAATAATAGTAGTTGTGGGAAATGCCGGTGATGAGGACCTTGTTCTTGTTCATCATCTCGTAACCGACGGCATTGATGCCGAAAGAGAACTCTTCGATGGGCTTGATCTTGCTCCAGTGGGTTTGATCCAGGGTGAAGGTCTTTTCCGTGCCGGGAATCTGGCGGATGACAGTCATTACCGTTTCCGCGCCGTAAGCGCCGGCTTCGATTATATGGAATTTGGGATCGGCTGAGATGGTCCAGGAGGGGGAGTAGTTCGTATCCTGGTGAAATTCAGGCCAGGTGGGAACATTCACCATTTGGGGCCAGGTATCCAGGGTGATGTTGCCGGTGTAGGTCTTGCCGCCACTCACAATCTCGTAAGCCACTGGCTGGTCCATATTAAGAAGCTCGTAGTCACCACCGTAATAGATTTTGCCATGGGTGTAGGAAAGAACTGTATCGAAGACAATGTTTTTGTTTACTATCTTGAGGGTGGCGTTGGGATTCTCGCCCTTGGCTGACATCCAGATGTTAACGTTGGCACTGCCTTTGTCCATATCCACATAATTGATGTCGAACCAGACCGTGTGCTCATATTCCCAAACGCTGGCGGGGACGCCTATTTCTCCTAATTCCTCAAAATTGGGAACGGTCGGTTTGGAGCAGGACGATATCAGCAATGCCGACAGGCCCAGAACCGTTAGCAACAGTATGATTGAGAACTTTTTCATTTTCAAAACTCCTTTTACAAGGCCATTTTTGTACCACCTTAGGGTGTTCGCGACCTTTGTTAACACAAATTAACCGTATAGGGCCAAATTGTCAAGGTAAAAGTTGTAAAAGCCGAGGGTTAGGAATTATGGCAATTTAAACAGGCTCTCCTTCAAACCGGATTGGTATAGCCCCAAGGAAGCCTGGCGTACAGCGAACTCAATGAGCATGGACGACAGGAAAAACTGCGGAAATGAACGGCTGGATGTATTTTGGGAATCGCTCATTGCTGGCGTCGATGCTTGTTCCTCGCTCGACGCCAGCTTGTGTCAGGAGAGCAGCGATGCCGACTGGCCGTTAAGGCCCTGTCCTGCGTTTCGGATATGCCTCCCGCATTATGCCCGCATTTGATGCGAGTATTTGACGGGAGGCGGGGGAGAGGGATGGAAACGGGCGCTAAGGGTGAAACAGACGGGATACTGAGGCGGGTAAGCAGTTATGGCTCTCTTTCTAATCAAGGGGGCTCGATTAACCGGATTACCCACTCGGTTTGAAATAGAGCCTTCGTTTTTTGTGAGCCTTCCGAAGGGTTATCCGCCATAACAAATCTCCTTATGAAGCCGATCTGACCGAGTCATGGCCTAAGAAAATCAAGCTGATCCGTAAAAAGCGAAACATTTTCCTTGACAGATATCAAACACGACGATTTACTACCCTCAGGATTATTCAAGGAGAACCGCCATGCGTAAGATACTTTTTCTTTTCTCGGTTTTTTTCAGCATGTGCTTGGTTCTGTCGGCTTCAGCAAAATTGCATGAAGTGGGTGATCGACCTGCTTATGCCTCGGACCGCATTATAATCAAACTCACTTCGGAAGCAAAGGGCAGAGCGGACTTGCCTCAAGACCTCCAAACAGAAAAAACCACTTTTGGCATTGCCAGCCTGGATGAAAAAATGGCCCGCAACAGCGGCAGCAGACTTAAACGCGCCCACCGCCGGGTGAATGACATCGTCTGGGAACAAAACACAGGTTTCGACCGCTGGTTCATTATCATGCTGGACGGCAGCACGGATGTGCATACGGCTCTGTCTGACTTCCTCACCGACCCCGAGGTCGAGGACGCCGGTCTGGAATACTTTGCCTATACCCAGGCCGTGCCCAACGATTCCCTTTATACCACCAATTGGGGTCACAACAACACCGGCCAAGGCCCCGGGGGCGGCGGTAGCGGCTGGGATAGCGACGCGCAATTGGCCTGGGACCAAGCTCAGGGTTATGGCTCATCTTCAATAATAATTGCTATCATCGATACCGGTGTTGACACCGCTCACCCGGATCTGCGCTTGGTGACTGGCTACGATTACGGTGACAATGATCCCAATCCCATGGATGATTCTAGTAAGCCAGGGCACGGGACCGCCTGTGCGGGTGTAGCCGCAGCCAAAGCAAACAACGGAATAGGCGTCGCGGGCATCGCCGGCGGCTGTAGCGTAATGCCGCTGAAGGTAGCAAATTCCAATGGTGATTTGGGCTTCACTGCCATCACCAATGCCATCACCCATGCCGCTGATAACGGTGCGCGTGTCATCAGCTTGAGCTTGGGAGCGGAAGGTGGTACTGGAGAGGGCGATATCCCCTCAACAGATAATGCGTTGGAATATGCCTACTCCAAAGGTGTGGTGATTTTTGCCGCCACGGCCAACAGTAACGCCCCAGCGATTGCCTACCCCTCAAACCACAATAAAGTTATCAGTGTGGGTGCTTCAAGTCCCACGGGGCAGAGAAAGAGTCCAAGCTCTTCAGACGGAGAATACTGGTGGGGTTCAAACTATGGTATCGATATCCCGGATCATCAGGGATCAGTGGACATCATGGCTCCCACGATTCTGCCGACAACGGATATAACCGGTACAGATAACGGCTATGATCCTGACAGCGATTACTATATGTGGTTCAACGGCACTTCCTGCGCCACTCCCTATGCCGCTGGTGTGGCGGCTTTGATCCTATCTTTGAAACCCACCCTAACCCCGGCGCAAGTCTGGAATATCATGAAAAACTCCGCCACTGACATGACAATTGACGGTGGAGCAGGTTGGGACCGCTATACCGGATACGGAATGGTCAATGCTCACCGAGCGCTACTGCAGCCGGCTGCCATCACTTGGGCTCCCACCTCATTCAACCAGGAATTGACTCCGGATGCCACAGCTTCACAAAACCTGACCATCGGCAACACCGGTGAGATAGTGCTCAACTATACTCTTTCAAAACAGGTTGACTCAAATCCGGTTTTAACCGAGGATTTTGAAAATGGTGGTTCAATACCAACAGGTTGGACCCAGGAGTATGACTCATACAATCTGAACTGGGCTTTTACGTCCGGTGGTATTAATAACACAAATCCAGCCTCGGCCCATAGCGGAGACTATAATGCCAGGCTTTACTACAATAACAGCACAACACCCAGGACCACAAAACTTGTCACCCCCTCCATGGATTTATCAGCTCATGCCAATCCTGTGTTAAGTTTCTGGCACACCCAAGCGAGCTGGTTTGGAGATCAGGATCAGTTAAAAGTGTATTATAAAACTTCTTCAGGTGGACCCTGGACGCAAATCGCTCATTACACTGAAAGCATTACCACTTGGACCCAAAGGACTATCAACCTGCCAAATCCCAGCGCAACATACTACGTCGCCTTTGAAGGCATCACAGATTACGGATACGGTGTCTGCATTGATGATGTTTCAATCGGCAGCAACAGTTACACCCCTTCCTGGCTCACTCTTAATGGCGGCGACACGGTCAGCGGATCGGTTAACGGTGTGACTAAAGATACGGATGTGATAGCGGTCGGGTTCAATTCAACCGGGCTGGCCGCTGGAACTTACACTACGTCCCTGTCTCTCACCAGCAACAGTAGCAGCAATCCTTCCATATCCATACCTGTCACTTTGCAGGTAGAGGCATCCCTTCCTGTTCAGCTCTCCTCCTTCACCGCTGCCATCTCGGCGGAAAACTATGTGAATCTAACCTGGGTGACCCAGACGGAAACAGGCGTGCAGGGCTTTTACGTTCTGCGTGGAGGCAATGATGAACTGGCCACCGCCACGACTGTAAGTGAACTTATCCAGGCCACCAACACTTCACAGCAGCAGACCTATTTCTTTACCGACGACGAACTATGCGAGGATGGAACTTACTGGTACTGGCTGCAAAACTCCGATCTGGACGGAACAGTGGACTACCACGGCCCCATTTCAATTGCCTTCACGACCGTGGGTGGCGGGATTCCCTCCATTCCTTTGGTCACGGCGCTCAATCCGGCCTACCCCAACCCCTTTAACCCCAGCACCACGCTGTCATACAGCCTGGCGGAACCTTCGCAGGTGGAGATCGACATCTACAACCAGCGCGGCCAGATCGTGCGTTCTTATTCCAAGGAACACAGTGCCCCCGGCCATTACAGCTTCAGCTTTGACGGCCGCGACCATAGCGGAGTGCCGCTCTCCAGCGGGGTTTATCTCTACCGCATGAGAGCAGGAACTTTCTCCCAATTCCGTAAAATGGTGCTCTGCAAATAGGGCAAGTCTTCTCATAAAACACTCCTGAAGCCCGGGACCCATGTTCCGGGTTTTTTATTTTTGGGCTGTCAAAGCAGGAGGCAAGCGTAGCGAGGATTGTCCCTTGACGGTTTTCCGCTCAACGGATAATCAATTTCAAGCTTCCGTGTTATGAATGAGCAGCTACCGGTTTCTCAGCAGGGGCAGGAAATTCAGCTTGTATTCCCCGGCGAGTTTGTTTCCGCTGATATCCGCGGCGGTGACTGTAAGCACGTAGGAGCGGTAGTTTTGCAGGGGGCGTGTGGGTTTGAAGGTGTAGGTGTCTGTATTGGTGCCGCCAAGGGTAAAATCGATTTCAGCGTTGGATTCCGCGGCTTTCAGCGTGGCTTTTAGCGCCGAGGCGGGGATGGTTTCGGAAAAACAAATTACCAGCGTGGGCTCGAGGGTATTCACAGAAGTGCCGCTGCGGGGCGAGCTGGACAAAACTGTGGGCGCGGTGGTATCCACGATTCTGGAGGAGCGGAAATCGGCCCTGTCCACCGGAGTGACGTTGCCCCGGGCGTCACTAGCGCCGCGGACCTCCACACGGTATTCCTGAGCTTCCTGGACCTCGGTGAGCAGGGTGAGTTTGTCCCCGGCAAGGCTGGTGATCAAGATGGGAAGATCGCCACCGGTATCCAGGCGCTGAAGATTAACAGAGTCGTAGCCGGCTAAGGGTTCGGAGAAAAGTATTTCTACCTCGCGCTGATGCCTGGCCTGGGCAAGTTTCATCACAGGTCGAGTGCTGTCTGAATAGGCCAGAGCGATATCCAGGTTTTGGGAATGCCGCAGGTTCACACTGGCGGAGAAAAAGGGCTCTCTATCCGGGTCG
This sequence comes from Candidatus Cloacimonadota bacterium, assembly GCA_012516855.1. NCBI lineage: Bacteria > Pseudomonadati > Candidatus Cloacimonadota > Candidatus Cloacimonadota bacterium. The sequence continues at coordinate 21,305 of JAAYWB010000015.1, read as the reverse complement.
TGGCGGTTGTTGCGGTCTTTGTCTATGTAAGCGCGCAACAGATAGGGCGCGGGATTGAGGGTTTCCAGGGAGTAGGAGGCACCCCGCGAAACGGTGCTGATCACGTTCAGCGAATCGGCGGAAAGCAGCCTTAGCTGCACCGGCAGGGACGCGTCCTTTTCCTTTTCAAAACTGACTGTGCCGGAAAGCTGGAGTTGGTTGAGCCGCCCGCTGGCAAAAACGAGGGTCTGGTTTTCCGCCAGCGCGTTTCCGCGGACGTCTTTCAGCCTGCTGCTCACGGTCACATAGTAGTTCGTGTCCGGCAAAAGCCCTTCGTTGAAGCGGATGAGCAGGGTGCTTTTGTCCACGCTGATTTTCTTGTTCCTCACCGGGGGATAGATGTAAACCGCCTGGGTGACAGAGCTTTTATCCAGGGGCTTGGAAAAGTTGATTTCGATCCTGCCGTTGGCGATCTGGCCAAACTGCGCGGGCAGGGAACTGATGATGGCAGGACGGTCCAGGTCTTCGGGACCGCCGGTGGGGCTTTTTTTGCTGCCGCAGGAAGCCAGGATCAGCAATAGCGCCAGCAGCAGGGCGAGCTCAAAAACCTTTTTCATGGAGGCTCTCCAGGCTTAGTGAGCTGCTTTGGTGCAACGCGCGGATGTATTTGCCTAAGACGTCGTATTCAAGGTTGACGGCGGCTCCGGGCACCAGCTGGCTGAGGTTAGTATGCTTAAGGGTGTGGGAAATCAGGGCCACACAGAATGAGGAGGGGCCAAGTTCCGAAACGGTGAGGCTGACGCCATTGACGGCGATGGAGCCTTGCAGGACAAGCAGTTCGCGATCGCGGGAATCTAGAGAAAAACGCAGCCTGGTGGTGTCGGCTTTGGTGCTGGTTTCCAGAAGCTTGGTGACGCGATCGATATGGCCCTGAACCCAGTGCCCGTCCAGGCGTTCGCCGAGTTTTAGCGCAGGCTCCAGATTGAGCAAGGTGTTGGTGTTCCAAGCCCCTGCGGTGCTTTTGGCTAGGGTTTCTGCCATCACCTCCACCTCGAAGCTGGCTTGGTTGAAGCCGGTCACGGTGAGGCAGATGCCGTCGCAGGCGATGCTAGCTCCCTCCCGGAGTTCCGAAAACACGGCGGGACGCTGGATGGAAACCTTCCTAACTCCGCCGTAGGGAACCACGCGGAGGATTTTGGCAGTGGCCTGGATGATGCCTGTGAACATGATCTCAGACAGGGTAACGCCGCTTCCAGGCGTTGGCGAGGGTGAGCTGGCTGCTGTATTCTAGGTCGCCGCCGAAGGGGATGCCGGTGGAGAGGCGGGTAACCTGAACGCCTTCGTCTTTCAGCAATTCGGAGAGGTAATGGATGGTGGCCTCACCTTCCGGAGATGGTTTGAGGGCCAAAACCAGTTCCTCGGGGCGCAAAGCCTTGATCCTGGCCAGCAGATGGCCGGAGCGAATCTGCTCGGGGCCGAATCCTTCGATGGGGGAGAGCAAATGCCCCAGCACGAAATAGCGGCCTGTGTAAAAGTTCATGTTTTCGATGATTTGGATGTCGGCCGTGCTTTCCACTACGCAAAGGAGGGCGTCGGAACGTTCAGCGGAAGCGCAGAAAGGGCAGGGATCGCTTTCGGAGAGCATATTGCAGAGGCCGCAACTGGTGAAGGTTTCCACCGTTTTGGTGATGGTTTCCGCCAGTTCCAGGGCGAAATCCTTGTTTTGGCTCACCAGAAACCAAGCCAGGCGCTGCGACGTTTTGCGGCCGATGCCGGGAAAGCGGTTCAGGGTCTGGATGAGGCGTTCCAGAGCGGGGGAAACGAGCATTTACATCAGCCCGGGAATTCTCATTCCGCCGGCTACTTTACCCATGATCTCTTCTGCGGCCGCGGACACCTGTCCGTGAGCTTCCTTAAGCGCTGCCAGGATGAGGTCCTGCAGCATTTCCACATCGTCCGAGCTTACCGCTTCGGGATCGATGGTGAGGGATTTAACCTCGAATTTGCCGGTCATTTCCAGCTTGACCACACCGCCGCCGCTGCTGATCTCGAAGACCCTGGATTCCAGCTCCTGCTGGGATTTCAGCATCTCCTGCTGCATCTTCTGGGCTTGTTTCATCAGTTGATTCATGTTTTGCATATCTGATCCTTTGTCATTAGTCCTTTATTAAGGCCAAAAAGACTACGAAAATCACGATTCCCCGCGGGCTGAATTTAGTCAAGCGTTTAGTGGCTGATCCTGCCGAAGCTATCTCAGTTTGTGGTATAGAACCAGCCGGGGCCATCCACCAAAGCAACGGCGCAGTTTCCGATCATGATATACTCACCGAGGCCATTTTCGCCAAAATTGTCCACCAGGCTGAATTCCGTCAAGGTTCCGTCCACGCTCCGGAAGAAGAGGCTGTGGCTTTGGCTGGGAACGTAATCCGGGATGGGAATGTAGATGTAGGGCAGGCTGGGGGCTCCAGGCAGGGAGTAAAAGCCTGGATCATACTGCGTTCCGGCAGCGGTGCGGAAATCCAGGAAATAGGCGCTGAGGTGGGGAACAGAATAATCCACCGCCTCGCGGAGAATGATCCGTGAATTAAGGGGAACAGCTGATCCAATCAGGCTTGCGGGCAGATTCAACTGAGCCTGGTAGAGGGAAACGATGTGGTCTGCCGCGCTGGAATTGACCTGCGTGGAAACGCTCAGATGTGGATTTACATCTATCATGGGAGCGTAAACCGCGTCGCTGGAAAGATAGAAGCCCACGTGGCCATCGGCGAAGGTGAAGTGCCAGGGATCAGAGCTTGCTGATTGCGAATAGGGATAAATCCTGTAAAATTCGACTTCGTAGATGGAGAAAAGCAGGTTCTGCGCCCGGGAGTTTTGCCGGAAGCGGAGCCAGGGCAACTGCGTTGAATAAAAATCGCTGGAGCCGCTCACGGAAAGTGACCAGGCCGGTGTCAACGGGCTGAGGTCATATTGGCCAGCCAGCACGCCATGTGTGTCGGGAACACCGTTCAGACGGGAGATTCGTAGAACCGGAGTGCCGGAGGGAGTGCTGTTGGCGTCAGCGAAATATTCCCATTCGTAATTGTCGAAGGTCATGCGCGGATAGAGACGCAGGCTGCTGGCGGAGCCGGGATCAAGTGAACCGCCGTTGAAGAGGTAGCCAGACCAGGCTGGTGAAACGCGCAAAGCACCATCCTGATACATAAAGGTGTTGTGTGCAAACTCGGCCGCGGCCTTGTACCAGACGAAGCGTGGATGGTCGACGTCCGGGCTGAAATTGATCAGGTTTTCCAGCGGATTGGCATACTTGTAAACTAGGAAGGTGTTGGCGGGCAGGCTGGCTGAGCGTTTTTTGCCCCGGGTGTAAGCTGTGATCCGCAGCAGGGCGTTCTGTGCGGAAAAAACGTAGGGCTGTCCGCTCAGCCAGGGATGCGAAGGCATCGCCACACCGTATTCTAGGAGCAGCGAACCCCAAGCTGTGCCGGGATCGTTCCAGGAAACATAGCCACGGCTGGTTTGTATCGAGGTTTCCGGTTTGAGGAAGGGAAAGCTTTGCTGCTGGCTGGATTCACCCACCTGGCCCAGCAAATAGGTGCCGGAGGAATTAACGCCGCTGTAAACGAAACCGCTGCTGAGGCTGTAGTGGTGAGCATCATAGGTATCACCGCGGGTTTTAAAGTCGATGTGGTCGCTGCCGGAAGAGCGGAAAACCCGGAAGAGTCTGGCGTTGGCGGTGTCTGCAAGTTGGTTGCGGAAGCCAAATTCTATCCAGTTGTTACCTGGCAGGGTTTCCACGATGTTGTTTCCGCTGCGGAAATCCAGTTGGAGAGCCTGGCGTTCGCTACCCAGCGTAAAGGGCGCGCCGCTGAAATAGGCAGAGACCACTGAAGCCTGATTGGGTCGGGTATTCAGGCGCAGGGAATGATTTGGCAGGGCTGTGTCGCGCAGGTCCAGCCACAGGTCCTGCAGGTAAAGCTGGTCGAAACCGCCGTCCAGAGGGAGTTCAAGCACCTCCTGTTCACCCAGCGGCGAGAGCAGGAAATACTTGCCACTGCCCTTTAAAAAGCTGATCAGAACGTTGTTTCGCACTACCCAGGTTTCCGGACCCTGAGTCCAGCCGAACACCCGCCCGCCCTGGAGCCGAACCCATTCCTGCACGAATTTGCGAGCTGGAGGCTGCGTCCAATGCAGGATGGGGGGAGAGGAGGCATCAGGTGCAGATTTGGTCCTCACATCCAGTACTTTGGTGTTCAGCGCGAAACCGGGATAAACAGCCTGGACGGCGCTCACATCAACGTCACCAAGCTGGGGCAAGATCTCCAGCCGGGTCTGTCCAGCCGAAGTCAGGTAGGCTTGGGGAAACCAGATCTGCAGCTTCTCTGTATCGGAATAGTAAAGTGCTTCCATATCGGTGTTGGCGGCTGGAAAGTTGAACACGCCAGCGTTTCCGGGATTCTGCACCTCCATGTCGCCGTTGCCGTCGATTTCGAAGAAAACGCGGTTTTTGCCATAAGTCTCAAGTGGGAATTTATCCGCGTAGAGCATGTACTGGCTGCGCACCACCCAGGCATCCGAAGTGTTTTTTGAGCCTTTGAGGTCAGTGTAGAAGGTAGCGAAGGCGGGGATGGAATCCAGAATGATCTCGGTGCCGTTGCGCTCGATGCTAATCCTGTAGCAGTTGGTGATGGCTTCCACACCTTCTGCGAAAGCCAGGCTATCCCGTTCCAGAAGGCTGTCCACCCGGCGCAGGCGGACCACGTCATTGTACCAGAGTTTATTATCGTGGATGCTTTCCTTGGGGATGTAGAGATAGGACTTGTCGTTCTCGGAGCCGATCAGATGGTCCTTGTAAACCTTAATCGTGTTTGAGGTTACGTACTGGAGAGGGTCCAGATGTTCTGGCAGGAGGGTGTTCTCGCGCAGGTTGCAAGAGGCCGCGAACAGCGCAAAAAGCAGGAGCAGGGCTACCCAGAGCTTACGGCGCATAGCTGAGGACGCCTTGGAGGAGATGGTTGCTGGTGTCATCGATCAGTCCTAACTGGCTGAAAAGTGAGAGGCCAAACCCTTTGCCCAGGGGAATGCTGAGGCCCAGGCCAAGATTGGTGGTATTGGGATACATGGTGTCGAGGGTTACCCCGTAAGGATTGGTCCACCAGGCCATGTCCCCATGGCTGGCGCTGAAACTCAGGCGTAGGAAGCGGTAGAGGCGCAAGTCCGCGATTCCGCTGAAAACCCGGGCGGTTTGGTCTGTGCCCACGGAAAGATAGTCCCGATAGAGCCCCGAATACATGAGCAGAAGGTTGAGCCGGTCAGTCGAGATTTTGAAGCCAAGATCGGCTTGGGCGGCTGAAAAAACCGGAGCATAGGTGTAATGAAACAACAGGAGCGGACTGAAACGAAGGCTGAAAATGTAGGCTTTGCCAGCGATGGATGCGCTTCCCTGCCAGGCTGGGTAGCTGCCGGCATCGGCTCCGCTGAATGCTTTGGCTCCAAGTTTGAGGTCCAGGGGGGTAAATTGTTTGCCCAGATCGAGAGAATAGGCGGTTCGGAAGTGCTGTCTGGCGAGCCGGTATTCCTCGAAACCCAGAGCCGCGGAGTAAGTTCTCAGGCGCAGGGAAGCTCCGACTAGCCAGTAAGTGTCACCATTTTGTTTGTAACCGAATCCGGCTGAAACAGCGGGGCGGGGTTTTTCCAGCCAGGGTGCCGCGCTTAAGGGCATTGTGCTGTTTTTAATGATGCTTTGCGCGTTGGCTAAGTCGCCAGAATTGAGATAACTCCAGGCCAGGCCGTCAGCAGCAATGGTGTGGCTTTCGCTGTTTGGCGCGGTCAACTTTTGCGCGGTAAGGTAGCTGGCTCTGGCTTGCAGCGGCTCGTAGGTTTGCAGCAAGGCCAGGCCCCGGTGATTGAAGATATCCGGATTTTCCGGGAAAGCGTGGATCAGGGTTTTTGACCTGCTTACCGATTTAGAATAGCGGTTAAGCGAATTCAGCGCCCAAAGGCTTCCGGAAGCCGCGTCAGCGCTGGCTGGGTCGAATAGGAATGCTTCCTGATAACGGGCCAGGGCGCTGTCTGGCTGTGCGTTTTGCATGAAATACCAGGCCAGCGCCAGCCGCTCGGAATTGTTTTCGGGAAACACGCTCAGATACTGCCGCGTCTTGCGGATAAGGTTTGGATAATCCTGGGTTTGCGCGACGGCGGCAACCACCGCCAGAAGCAGCAGCAAGAGCGCTTTCTTCATCTGCTCAGGGCTCGAAAATCCTCTCGTAGTTTGGCAGAAGCGACGCCTGAGGATAATACTTCTTCAGGAATAGATAATGCTCGCGGGCAGCGTCTTCCTGTTCGCTGAGGTAGAGGTTGTTCATCAAGTATTCCCTGTTTTCCATATCCCAAGGATAGAGCACAGCGATGCGGCCGAAGAATTCAGCCGCGGTGCGGTAATCCTTTAGCATGTAAGCCGCGTAAGCACCTTTTCCCAGCAAAACGGTGTTTTCCGGATGCAGAACGATTTGAGCGCGGCTGTGTTGAAGGGCTTCGGTGTAGCGGCCCAAGGCCAGCAGGGAATTCAGCCGGCCTAGTTGGGCGTCTAGGCTGTCCTGCAGGCGGATGGATGCTTGATAGGCGCTGGCGGCATCACCGTAGTTTCCCTGCAGATATAGCAGCCAGGCAACGCGCACCTGATAGAAAGCGTCGTTTGGGGCCGTAGCCAGCAGTTCGCGCGCGATGGCCAGGGCACCGTTATAATCGCCGCGCGCCTCGGCCTGGTAAGAATCCGTGATGCTCCGCAAGGCTGTAAGTGGCAAGGCCGCAACCAGCAGGGCAAGGATGATGAGGATGGTTTTAAGCAAGGTCGTTTTCCTCCTGGGTTTTGATTTTGGTGGCGGTCAACAGGGTTTTGCCGTTATGCGCCAGTTCGATTGATTTGAGGCCGTCCCGGCGGGAGAGGATGATCCGCGATTGGTGGCTTCGGACCGTGATCCCCAGTACTTTCAGGGTGGTTTCGCTGGTCTGGACAAGGTCTTTGTCCGCTGGTGCCAGTTTGGAAACCGTTCGCGCTCGGATCGGTTGGAAAAAGGGTATCAGAAAGAGGGTGAGGTTTTTCCAGAAGGAATTCATCACTACGGAGAGGCTGGGTTCGTCCTCCCAGGCCAGTTCTGCGTTTTCCGCCCAGGGAATGCGTGAAGCCCCAAGGGCAAAGGCACTTAGCGCGCAGAGGCGGCGGCTGGAAAGGTTGAGGGAATTGTAGATGCCATTGTAGATGGAAAACTCCAGGCTGCAGCCGCTGTCGGAATTAAGACGGTGGATACCCAGCAGGTCGAGCTCAACCTCCCAGTTTTCGGTGTGTTCCGTTCCGCCGTTTTGCACCAGGAAGCTCTGTTTTTGATGGTATCCGAGCTGGAGAAGGTTCGCCAGTTCCTTTTCCGGGATCAGGGGGGAAATCCTCTCCCTTTCTTTGGGGATGCCGCTGCCTATGAATCTTTGGGTACCGTCCGCTCCGTGGACCTTGTAGTTTAGAAGATGGCAGTAAATGCTTTTGGTGCCGGCTTCAGCGCCGGATTGGGCCTGAAAATGCAGATGGGGCACAGGTGAGCGGCCGGAATTTCCCACCTGGCCAATCTTTTCGCCTTGCTTCACGTAGTCGCCTTCGCTGAACTTGATCGAGCCTTCTTTCAGATGGGCGTAAAGCGTATAGTAACCAGCCATGTGGTAGATGCTTACGTAGTTTCCCCAGTTGTCCTGGGTGTTGGTGATGCCGATTGGGTTGTCCGCGATGCCGTTCACAACCTTGGCCACATAGCCAGCCGCGGCAGCATGGACTGGTTTTCCGAAGGCGTAATGGTCTTTGAGGCTGGTGGGATCTTCTGAATATATTTTTCCGTTCACATCCTCGATCTCAAAGTCCCAGGCGTTAGCCCATTCCTTTTGGTGGGTGTGAGCGCCGTTGTGGCCTTGGGTTATTGTCCATTCACCTGTCACAGGCAAGAGAAGCTGCGGGATGCCGGTGCTGGAAAAGCGCTTGTAGCGGCTCATATAGGCGTCCAGTGCCTTTTCCGGATGCAGGATACCCACCTCGTTGAGCACGGGGGAACGGTGTGCCAACCTCTGCCGCAGAGCGAAGATGGTGGTGAGCACCACGAGGTTGAAGGGAAAGGCGAACATCGGCACCATCAGATAGGCTCCGCGCCCGGGCATATAGTCGGCGTAGAAATACTTCCCGGACAGCGCGAAAGCGATCCCGAACCCGAAAATGGTGGCCAGCGCCGCCATCAGATAGGAGGATTTTCCCGGGATAAGATAGACAGAGCCCACGCTGATGCTGATCAGGATGAGGTTGAAGCCGGGAAAGAACATCCCGTAAGTGGTGCCGATAGTGGCGAAACCCAGCAACCACCAGCAGATAGCCCAGCCCAGAAGCGAAAGCAGAAAGCCGATCCTGGTGATCATCAGCAGGATCAGCGCAACGCCGATCCCCACGGCGATATCCGGCACGAACATGATGCTGCCCATCGAGAGGAAGTAATTCTTCCAAAACCACGGCAGATCAAGCTTCAGGTTGAAGAGCAACGGCTTTAGGAAGCCTTCGCCGTTGAAATTGCCGCTGCGCACCAGATAGTACCAGATCAGGGTGCCCATGATGGAAAAAGCAAGGCTCATTGAGGGCAGCTTAAACGCGTTCATGGTTGCGTAATTAAGCACCACATAGAGCAGTAGTGTGGCCAGCGAAGCGATCACGATCAGGCAGACGAAGGGCAGAGGCTGCTCCCGAACCCCGCTCAACGGATAATAGTAGCCGATGGTTAGTGAGATCAGCAGGCTGTTGAAGGCCAGAACCCCACTGCCGCTGTGCCAGTCCTCAAAACCCGTCAGCCGCGTTGCCGCCAGCGCCACCAGTAGCCCCAGCAAACCGGCCATACCCACGATCGGTGACGCCAGGGTAAGGGCCAGCAACGCCAGCCCCAGCCACAGATTGTCCGAAAACATGACTGTGGCATAGCTGTGTGGTATCGCTTTCAGAAAGGGCAGGGCAGCCGCGGCGATCTTGCTCATATCTGTTTCAGGTGTTCGGGGATATATTCACGCTCGATGATGTCGCTTAGTTCCTCTTTGTCGCGGATTAGCTCCGGTTTGCCCGTTTCGCTGATCAGCACAATTTTGGGCCGGTATTCGATGAACTGCATCCACTGGGTGTTGTTATAAGCGCCAACGGGATGCACCAGCACCTGCTCTCCGGTATAGAGGTCAGGGAAAGGCACGGCCTGGCGGATCATGTCTATGTTCATGCACAGCGGGCCGTAGAAAATGGTGTTCTGATACGTTCCTGGGAAGGGACGGGTGGGCAGAACCTTCAGTTTATACCACCAGGCGGTGATCACGGTGTTTACGCCAGCGTCTAGGATGATGGCGCGTTCTCCTGTGGGCAGGTTCTTTTTGCCGATCACGGAGCTGATCAGATAGCCCGCTTCGTCGATTAGGGCGCGTCCGGTCTCCAGAACCAGGGTGGGCAGGTTTTCGCTCACAAAGCGCGATTCGTTGAAGGCGGCTCCGATAGCGGAAGCGTAATGGTCGAAAGTGGGGGAGGAAAGCTCTCCCGGTGTGTACTGCTCGTGAAGAGTGTTTTGCGAGGCAAAGCCGCCGCCGAGGTCGATGTATTTCACCACCACACCCAGTTCATCCTGCACCTTCTGTGCCAGGTTCAGCAATGCTTTGGCCGCCAGGTAATAGGCGTTCGCGTCCAGCATGAAGGTGCCGATGTGAGTGTGCAGGCCTACGATGTTCATCATCTTGCCGCTCAGCAGGCGCTGGATAGCCCGGAAGGCTTCTCCGTTTTCGTAGTTGAAACCAAAACGCGTCCAGAGCGGGTAAACGCCCGTGTCCATATTCACCCTGATGGCCACGTCAGGAATGGTATCCAGTTCCGTGGCGGTCTTTTCGATCAGGTAGAGTTCGTCCAAATGGTCGATCTGGATGCGCGCGCCTTCACGGATGGCAAGCTCCAGATCTTCTTTCCTCTTGCCGGGGCCGTTAAAAATGATATCCTTGCCAGGCACGCCCAAACGCCTTGCCATCTTGTATTCCATGCCGGAAACAACCTCGGCTTTGGCACCTTCCTGGTGGTAGATGCTGCAAACCGCGCCCAGGTAGTTGGTTTTATAGGACCACGCCATCTCCAGCCTGGGATAGTGCATCTTCATCACTTCGGTGAGGTGTTGATAGCGGCGGCGAATCTGGCTTTCGGAGAGAACCAGCAGCGGCGAGCCGTAACTCTCCACCAGTTTCTTCACCGGTATGCCGTCAATGCTGTCCTGATGCCGCACCACGCTCTTGGTGCCGTATTTGTTCATGGTCCCGGAATAGTTGCGCTCGATGTGGGGAGCAGTGTATGTTTTTTTCATTGTTCTTTACCTCGGATTAGTTCGCTTTGGGCGGAAATCTGGCCCATCACCCCGATCTCGGAGATGATGTCTTCCGCGTGACGGATGAAAAGGGTTCCCGGCCGGTAGGGAGGAAGCGGCTCACAGTCTTGCCCCAGGGCCTTCATAACGGTCACCGCGGGCAGGTTTTGCCCGGCTCCTTCAGCCAGGCGCACCCAGGCTGGAAAGCGCGGATTTATCTCGATCAGATAGTATTTGTTGTCGTTTCCCTTGATAACTTCCAGTTCGCAAGAGCCCCGCCAGTTCAGCAGGGAGATCACTTTCTCCGCAAAGGCGTCCAGGCCGGGGTTTTGGATCACCACGCCGCCGAAGCCTTTGCCTTTGTCCGTGATCACCAGCTTTTTCTGAGGAACCATTCCCAGCATGCCGCCTTCGCCGTCACCAACGATCACCACGTTGAACTCGTCACCCGGAACCACTTTCTGCAGCAGTAGCGGCAGTCCCCAGCTTTCGGCGATTTCGTGGAAGCGCTGCAGCGCCTCGTCGAGGTCCCAGACCTTGTATGCTTCATAATACTTGCCCTTCACCATCAGCGGATAGCCCAGTTTTTCGCAGTGTTTGGCAATTTGGCCAGGGTCGCTCACCATCACGGTTTCAGGCACTTCGATGCCCCGGGGCGGGAAGAAGTTGGCCAGGGAAGTCTTGTCTCGAAGTAAGAAGCAGCGTTCATCGGGCAGAAAAGTGTGGATGCCGCGTTTGGCAAGCTCTTTTTCCAGCCGGATGTAGAGGATCATTTCCGCGTCCAGGGTAGGTATGATCACGTCGATTCGGGTTCGGGACAGGATTTGGTCGATGCGGCCCAGAAAGGCGTCAGCGCCGGATGAGGGATAGGGCATCTGATAGATCTCATCCGCCAGCTCAGGCAGATAGATTCCGGATTCCAGAGCGTCATAAACCAGACCGATCATCTTGCCCCGGAAGCCGGCGTTTTTGATGCTGCGGATCACCGGTACCCCAGGCTGGGGATTGTCGCCGGTTTTCAGGCCGCTCACGGCGATGCTGAGGTCCAGAGCGCTCAAATCTGGATTGCGCGCCATCAGAGCTCCACCAGGTTGAAGGCTTCCAGCATCAGGGTGTAGTGGTCGAAATCGCTGTCAAAATTGTCAGCGCTCACCTCATAATCCTGCAGGATGGCGGTTCTGATCTCGTCTTTGGTTTGGCCGGCTGCCAGCATTTTCAGGATGGCCAGGCCTGTTTCGTTGGCTGTATAGCTATAGCCGCTACTGGGATCGAAGACGAAGCCGTTATCGTTCAGCGCCAGCTGTTTGAGGTTTTCCACGTTCATAATGAACTCCTCTGTTCAGATTTTTGAATATTTTTCGACCGGGAATAAGGTTGATACCCGGCAATGGTATTATTACTGCGAAGTTTGCTTTTGCAATCAAGAATCGTTCCAATTTCTGGACTTAAAATGTCGCGAATCGCCCCATTCTGCATAGCCGATGCTTTCGCCGATGGAGAGGATGCTCTTTTCCAGCGCGCTGCGCGAACTCTGGGCATTTTCATCCAAACCGGGTTTTCCCTCATAGAGTTGATAACCATCCCGGAAACTTGTGTCCGTGATATTGGGCATGATGATGTTCGCGCCGGCCAGCAGGCCAAGTTCCCTGCCGCTGGACATCAGGGCCTGCAGCGCTGTTGTGGAGGCGATGTTGACGTCCCTAAGGGCAATTCTGGTGGCGGCGATCATCTTCAAGCCCGCCTCCAGTGCTTTTTCGGGGTCGTAAGAAGGGATCAGGTGCGCCAAAGGCGTCTCGTGATGCGGGATGAAGGGTCCCATGCCGATCATGTCGATATCCTCATCATAAAAGAAAAGGATGTCATCAGCCAGGTGTTCCGCCGTCTGGCCCGGCAGCCCGATCATCACTCCCGTGCCGGTTTGGTAACCCACTTTCATCAGGCTCCGCAGGCATTCCAGGCGTTTTTGAAAGGAATGTCCGGCAGGATGCAGTGCCTTGTATAATTCGGGGTTGGATTCCTCTATCCTCAAAAGGTATCTATGGGCACCCGCCTCAAACCACTGGCGGTAAACTTCCTCCGTTTGCTCACCCAGGGAAAGTGTGATACCTAGTTCGCCCTGGCTGAGTTTTTTGATGTCCGCCACCAGATCGGTGATAAAGTCCGTCCAGGCCTTGTCTTCGCGCTCACCGGCCTGTATCACCAGCGAGCCGTAGCGCTGTTCCCAGCACCAGCGTGCCTCGGCAAGGACTTCCTCCCGGCTGATCTGGTAGCGCTTCACGTTGGGGTTGCCGCTGCGGATGCCACAGTAAATGCAGTTTTTAGTGCAGATGTTGCTTAATTCAATCAGTCCCCGGAAATAGACTTTGGTGCCCACATATTCTCTTTTCACCTCGTAGGCGCGTTTATACAGCGCTTCCAGCTCCGCCGGATCGGACAGAGTGAGCATATTTATCAGTTCATCACGATTGGGTCGCATAGGGTAAATCCTTTTCCATTCAATCGGGGCAGCCATCCGGGGCTTGGATTGGTTTTTGCCGCCAAATATAACAATATAAGCGATAAGAGTGGGAAAACCAATCCGGCTCCATTACATCAGGCTCATATTCAGTAGATTGATGCGATGCTGTCTGGCCGTTAAGGCCCTTTCCTGTTTCCCGTAAACGCCTCCCGCATAATGCCCGAATTCGGTGCGAGTATAGTACGGGAGGCGTGGGAGGGCGATGGACTCGACCGCTCAGGGCGTGGCAGACAGGGCATAGGCCAGGAGCGGGAAGGCAATTCTGCTGGGACGAAAAAAGGCGGAAATTGATTTCCGCCTTTTTTAGGATGTCAATTCTGGTTTATTTCTTTTTCCCACCCTTGACAGCTTCTTTGAGCCTCTTGCCTGCTTTAAAGACAGGAACTTTACGGGCTGGGATCTTGAGGGGTTTCTTGGTCTTGGGGTTGACGCCATTGCGGGCTTTGCGATGGGCAACACTGAAGGAACCAAAGCCTACAAGGGAGACTTTCTCCTCTTTCTTGAGAGCTTGAGTAACACCCTCTAACATTGCGTTGAGTGCGATGCCGGCTGTTTTCTGCGAAATTCCGGCGGTCCCTGCGATCTTTTTGATTAAATCATCTCTGCTCATGTTACCTCCTTGGGTTTGTATTTAAAGAGTAAGAGATAATACAAAGCGATTAAAAACTGGGTCTGGAAAATCTGTCAACAAAAAAATGCTGTTTTTTCAGCACTTTAAGGGATTGGGGTAACGCAAATACGTTATCGCGATTTACCAACTTATTGTCATTCAACGAGAAGCGTTTTTTCCACAAGGGATAAAAAATTCTGAAAATAATGCCCTACTTCCTGCCTATTAGCTTTTTACATTGACAAAAAACGCCACTCCTCTCACTGTCGTTTAAACAGTAATTCACTGGAGGAATAATGAAAAGGTATTCATACCTGCTTGCGATTCTGCTAACAGCTCTTCTGGTGCTGTCAGCTTGCAGCGGAAACAAAAAGATCCAAGAACCGGTGGGGCCGCCGCCCACACCGCTGGAACTGGCCAAAGCCGCGGCGGATACTGCCGCCATCTGTTTGGAAGAGGAGAATTTCGCCCTGGCGCTGGATTATTTCAACCAGTCCAAGGAATTTTACCTGCTTGCCCAGCCAGAAGCCACGCCTGTGGATTCGGTGGACGTGAACATTGAACGGATCCAGTCCAATATCGCCTTCACCTATCAGAATCTGGCCCATGAAAGCGACCAGCTCCACCAATATGATGACGCCATCATGGAGTTTGAAAGCGCTGCCAATATCTACAAAAGCCTGGTTCCGCTAACCATGACCGCCGCCGAGCGTGACGTCATGGTGGCAGGCCTCTACCGCAACATGGCCGTCACCGCCCAGAAAGCCGGGCAATACGAACGCGCCCTGGGTTATTATGACAACGTGCTCCAAATCGAGCCCGGCAACGAAGACGTGCTGATGTCCAAGTACAGCATCCTTAAAAACGACATTGGCGACCCGGTTCGCGCCTATCAGGTTCTGAAAGATTACGCCGAGGCCTCCAATGACGTGAACGCCTATCTGGTGCTGGCCTCCGCCTACCGCGACGAGGGTGACAACAACACCGCGGCCATCTATTACGACAAGGCGATGGAAATCGGCCAAAACACGATGGTGTATTCCACCGTGGCAGATTTCTACCGCGGGATCAAGAACTACAAGAAATCCAACGAGGTGCTGCTCAAGCTGATCGAAGCCACCACAGACAACGCTTCCAACGCCCTTGCCTACCGCATCATGGCTGACAACTATGACAAGCTGAACAATACCGCCAAGAAGATCGAATACTATGACAAATCCCTGAACCTGGAACCCAACGCCGATGTGGCTCTGGCCCTCGCCAATCACTGGAACAAGCAGAAGAACTGGGCGAAGGTGATAACCTATGCCACCAAAGTGATAAACATCGATTCTTCCAGGGCCGCGGCCTATCTCCTGCGTGGCAACGCCTACTTCATGCAAAAGAAAAACGACGCCGCCAAAGCTGACCTGCAAAGGATCCAAAACGATCCGAACTATGGCTCCAGCGCGTCCGCCATTCTCAAGAAGATCAAATAAGCAATCCATATTCGGCAGTCAACCGTGCGCGATCACGGTTGACTGTTGTTTTCTGAGGTCTCCGCGATGCCTAAAAAGATCAAGTCAGACGGATCGGTGAAAGCGCTCTACGGGGTCAGCACCGAAACCAAGATCAAAAGGCCTTTGATCGGCAACAAGTTCCCGGCCGGATTTCCTTCTCCCGCTGCCGATTACCTTGAAGGCTTGCTAGACCTCAACGAATACCTGATCAAGAACAAAGCCGCCACCTTCTTCGCCCGGGTGGAAGGCGATTCGATGATTGGCTGCGGCATCTTTCCCGGCGATATCGTGATCGTGGACAGGTCTTTGGAAGCCGGCAACAGCTCGGTGGTGCTGGCCCGCTATGACGGGGAATTCACGATCAAGAAGCTGCGCATCGAAAAGGGCGAACTTTTTCTGGTTTCAGAAAACGAGTCCTATCCGCCCATCAAAATCAACGAGGAACTTGAGTTCGTGATCTGGGGCGTTGTCACAACCGTCATTCACAAAGTGTAGCGTGTGCGACCCTTTATCCTGGCCGCGGTTCTGATCCTGAGCTCGTTTGCGCCGCTGGCTGCGCAGGGCTTGGTGCTGGATATCAGCTTGCCCCTGTTGCCCGACCAGCTTTCCTACCAACTTGCTCAGGGGCCTATCGTTTCTGGGTCAGAATCCGTTTTCGCTGACACCCTGCTCTTGGTTCCGGGCCTCGATTACCGGCTCGACCACCGCGCCGGAGCCCTTATCCTGCAGCGCTTTCCCGAAGCTGAATACCTGCGCGTTAGTTGTCTGCTGGTGCCTCCCGACCTGGCCAGCCCGCGCCAGCTTTACCACGAACTGGACCCATCCGACAGCCTGTTCCAGAGCGTTGCGCCCCGTCCCCGAAGCTGGCTTCCGGACGACGGCAAACTGCTCATCTCCGGCGCCAAGACCTTTGCCATCACCTTTTCGGACGAGGAAGCCTTCGACCTGAAGCAATCGCTGTTCGTGAACCTGAACGGCGAGCTTTCCCGCAATGTGAATATCGCCGCCCAGCTTTCAGACAGCCAGTCCAAACTCACTCCGGAAGGTGATTCCAAGGAACTCAGCAGCCTAGACAAGGTCTTCATCCGGGTGTTCGGCAAACAGTATGAAATTGCTATGGGTGACCTGGACTGGGAATTCACCGATACCCGCTACATCAACTACCGTACCAGCATTGAAGGCCTGAATGCCTGGTACCGGGACCGCCATTTCGCCCAGGCCGGCTTCACCGCCGCCGCGGGGAAACCAGCCAGTCAGGCTATCACTATAATCGATGGCAAACAGGGGCCCTATTACCTCAATCCCACCGGCTGGCAGAGCTCGTATCTGATTACCGCTGGCAGCGAGCAGATCTACCGCAACGGAATTCTGCTTGAACGAGGAACGGACTATTATATCGACTATTCCGAAGGCTCGGTGATGTTTCGCAACCTGGTGGTCTCCAGTGACCAGATCAACGCTTGGTTCCAATACGCGGATGAGTATTACAAGCAATCCACTCTCTTCAATTCCTCCAAAATTCAGGTTCTGCCGGGCCTCACCATTTCGCATCATTTCATCCGCCAGGCCGATGCCAAAGATTCCCCTCTGCTCTATCAGTTCAGCCCGGCTGACCTCGATTCCCTGAGTGCCGCAGGCGACCGCGTGGCTTGGGGAAACGGCATCACGCTTGTGGAGCCCGGCTTGGGAAGCTACATTCTGTGTTACACGGAGGAGGGAATTCCCTACTATGAATACGCCGCTGGGGACACCACCGCCGTTTACAACCTCACTTTCAGCTTCGTGGGCCTGGGCAATGGCGATTACGAGGAATATTCCAGCGGAAAATACCGCTACGTGGGTCCCGGAATGGGCTCCTGGCTGCCTCAGAAACGTTTGGTTCCCGCTGTGCTGCGCAACAACGCGGACCTGGCCCTGAACTATGGCTACAAGGGCCTCGAGCTTGGCGTGGAAGGCATCTATACCACCAATGACAAAAACACCTTTTCCGCCTTGGATGATGAGGACAACCGCAGCGGCTTGTTGACCGCCTGGGGGAGGCTCAGAAGTGGGGAAGATGCCCGCTCAAGCTGGGTAGGTCTTGATTTTGAGCGGCGCTGGGAGAAGAGCTTTCTCTTCAGCCAGCAATCCGGTTATGCTGAAGAATATGACCTCTCGCTGCTGGCACCGGCCGATTCGCTGGCCCAGTGGCGGCTTGACCTCACTTTGGGTTCGGGCGCCTGGGAGGCCTGGAAGCCACAACTGACCTTGCGTTACCGGGATATTCCGGGCCTTTACAGCCAGAAAGCGTTGCGCCTGCTCTCAAAAAGCGCCGGCAAAGGCGTGTTTCCCGCGCTGGACCTTCGTTCTACCCTTTCCTGGCAAGACCTTGTATCGGACGGGGGTTCCAGTCTGATGCAGTATCACGATTTAGCCGGAAGCTGGGATTTCAACTGGTTCAAAGCCAAACTGCTGGCCAACTACAACAGCCTCGAGCACTCCCATATCACAGCTTCCGAAGCAGACAGCCGCTACTACCGTGTGAATCCTCAAATCACCCTTGGCGTCGCCAAAACCAGTCTTTCACAGCTTGGTTTTATCCAGGACAACAACTTCCGCAAAGACACAGATTGGGTCAGCTCCGCCAGCTCGCAAACCTACGCCCTCAAACACAGCACCACTACCCTCAACCACAATCTGAACCTGGAATTCACCCATCGCCAGATCCAAAAGGAAGGTCCCAAAACCAGCTACAACCTCGTTTCCTTCCGCAATTCCCACTACTTCCTGCAACAGGCTGTGATGCTGCTGGGCAATTACCAACTCAACCAAACCGAGTTCTTCCCCCGCATCCGCGAATTGGAATACATCGGCTCCGGACTCGGCCTCTATGACAGCACTGGAGTTTACACCCCGGATGGCGATTGGGACTACGTTTACATCACCAGTGGACGCGGGACACTGAGTTCGGAGGTGAACGGTCAGGTAAGCCTTTACCTCAAGCCCGGCAATCAGTTCCCGAAATGGAACTGGCTGCGTGGCGACCTCATCCTCCAGGGCACCCTGCAGGATTCGCTGATGGCGGATTGGCGTAGCTACCTCATATTCCCGGAAACCGCGTTGAGCGGGCCTTCCACCATTTTCAGCAATCAGCGCCTCTCCCAAACCCTCTGGCTGGACCTGGTTCCCAACCGCGTGATCGGCAGCCTTGGCGCCCAGTTCAATCGCAGCCTCGACAACCGCTACCAGAGCCAGTCCCGAGCTTCCGAAGCACTCTACTCAGCGGAGTTTGACCTGAAAAACTTAGCCGGCAACAACTATAACATCCGCTATCACCATAGCAACGAAACCGACTCCCGCTATCTATCCGACATTACCCAGAACGAGCTCAGAATGCTCGTGCAACGCAACTTTACTTCAAACAACATTGGCACCCTGAACCTCAGCGGCAGGCTGGAAGACGGAATACATCAGCAAAGCGGGGAGGGCTACCGCCTGCGCGGGCTGGGCCTGGAACCCGGCTACCGCGGTGTGTGGGGCAAAAAAGCCCGCGTGAACGGCTCTTTCGGGCTCCGCTACAATTTCCGCGAGGGCAGCGAGTTTCTAGCTTTCCTGCCCGAGAAGCGGGGTGGATTGCTGCTCAACTGGTCTGCCTCCGCGGTTTACCGCCTCAACAGCTTCAGCTCCGCGACCCTGGAATACAGCGGCACAGCCTATCCGGAGCAGGACGTGAAGCATTCTCTCAAACTGGAATTCAAGGCAGAACTCTGAGCCGGGAACCTGTTTGTGACTGAAATAATCGCTCTCACCCCAGTTGATTACATACTCGTATTGCCTTTCATCTTTCTGGCTGGGCTCATCGATTCCATCGCCGGCGGAGGAGGCCTGATCTCGCTTCCGGCCTACGTCGCGGCCGGTTTGCCGATGCACGCGGCCTTAGCCACGAACAAGTTTTCCTCCGCCTGCGGCACCATATTCAGCACAGCGCGCTACCTCCAAGCCAAGATGATCGACCTCCCTGTGGCTCTGGTTAGCGCGGTTCTGGCGCTGTTTGGCTCCTATCTGGGCACCCGCGCGGTGCTTCTGCTTTCCGGCGATTTCCTGCGCTGGCTATTGCTGGTGGTGATTCCCATAATCGCAGTGTTCACCCTCATCCGCAAGAACTTCGGCCACCAGGACAATTCCAGCCAGTTCAAACTCGGCCTTCGGCTGTTCCTGGGCGGACTGGCCGGCCTCCTGATAGGCTTCTGGGACGGTTTTTTTGGACCGGGGACCGGTACCTTCCTTATTCTGGTGTACGCGCTGCTGCTGCGTTACGATTTCGTGGTGGCCAATGGCAATACCAAAGTTGTAAATCTAGCCTCGAACCTTGCAGCGCTTACCGCCTTTCTGATTGCCGGGAAGGTGTATTTCCCCATCGCTGTTCCCGCCGCGGTTTTTGGCATTGCCGGAAACATGATTGGCTCCAAACTGGTGGTCCGCAACGGCAACCGCCTTATCAAACCGATTTTCATCCTTGCTTTGGCTCTGTTGCTGGGCCGCATCGTCTGGGACCTTTTCAGCCGCTGATATCCGGCTTTTAGGCTTCCCGCCAAATAAAACCTTGACAGCAAGCCCCCTTTCCGGGAAATGGCTCCCACAAGCAAGTGCTGAAGTGGTGAAATTGGTATACACGCTAGTTTCAGGGACTAGTGAGCGGTGAGCTCATGGGGGTTCGAGTCCCCCCTTCAGCACCATTTTTTTGCCCTCGTTTTTCTTTCTCCCTTTCTTCGTTCAGGTATTCGGATTTCATAAGGATTCACGGTTCGAACTGATTGTCTTTCTGTAGAGTTAGCGACTCTTTCTGTGCTTTTCTCTGCTGGATCAATACCTAACACTGATTTTTTCTGAGAGGGAATCCCGTTCTGTCGGGTAATAATTATGTGGACATCCTGGGCAGGGTTTGATAAATTGCGAACAAGATATCGAAAAAAGGAAAACGACGATGAAAACAAAGCTGATCTTAGCGATTCTGCTGGCGTTGCTCCTGGCCGGATGCGCCACCCAGAGCGTGAACATGGCCATCATGCGTCCGGCCGAGGTGAACCTTTACGACTACAACACCATCGCCATGGGCGACATCTGGGGCCCGCCCCATCAGTGGTTCCGCGCCCAGGACATCCGCGACGCCTTCACCGCCCGACTCCTGGAAAGCGAGTATTTCGAAACCGTGCTCGACCGCCAGTACCTTCAGTCCATACTTCAGGAACACTATCTCTCCTGGAGCGGCTTCGTGAACGAGGAATCCGCTCCTCAATTGGGTAAATTCATCGGCGCCGCCGCGTTGGTGGTGGGCCGGGTCACCCGCGACGAGTACAAAGAGGACATGAACACGGAAATAATTACCAAAAAGGACAAGAATGATGTGGAGTACGAGGTGTTGAAACACACCCGCACCGGCACTCACTATCTGAGTGTGAACATCCAGATCCTGGACGTGCAGACCTCCGCTGTGCTCGCCAACAAACGCTTCGATACCAGCTTCTCGGATTCCAGGTCCGCCGAAGACCGCAAGCCGCCAAGAATCGACCAAAGCCACCTCTATGGCGTTTGCGTGGATGACCTTTCCCACCAGTTCGTCCGCACCGTCGCGCCCTATTACGTGAACATTTCCGTTACTTACGAGCTTGACAAGAAATACCTGCCTGAGCTGCAAACCGCCCATCAGATGGTGGTTGGGGGCGAAACCGGGCGAGCCCTCGAGATTCTCCGGGCCGCTGCCCTCAAGCCTGATATCCCGGCCAAATCACGTGCCAAAGCCTATTATAACCTCGGCCTCATTCAGACCTACTCCGGAGATTATGAAAACGCCCTCACCAACCTCATCAGGGCGCTGGAACTCGTGCCAGGAAACAGCCGCTACAGCCGAGCCGTCAGAATTTGCCGGGATGAACGCTACCAGGCAGAACAGGTGCGCCAGCAGATGGAGGGGAGCTGATCAGCCTGAGCGCCGGGTGTTTGTTTTCCTCAGGAATCAGTGTCCGAATTTCACTCCCATGCTTACACTGGGCCAAAACAAGCATCTAGTATCGCCTGAAAACAATTCCGAGTGTACCCCAAAATCGATGCCGAAGCCCGGAACCAGCTTTACCTTTCCTATGGGGATTTCGCTGTTTGCGGTGAATCCGAGGTGGAAGAAATCGCCTTGAAGTAATACCAAATCGCTTTCATTAATCTAATTTAAGCCATTTGAAATAGGTCAATTTTGAGACCATGTCTCTGTTGCTATCCAAGTATGAGAAACTATCAATAAGAGCTTTTTGAACATCATCAAGTGACGCGTAGGCAGTATT
>JAAYWB010000014.1 GCA_012516855.1 Candidatus Cloacimonadota bacterium | reverse complement strand
GTGGAAGTGGCGGCCATGAACATGATCCTAAAAGGTGTGGGTTATGATGCCGCTGAGGATTTCAACCGCCAGGTGCACGACGAGATTCGCAAGCAAAGCTTTGTGAAACCAAGCAGTTCAACCCTTAATGCGTCAGATAAGGATTAAAGTAACAAACCCTCTCGGCCTCCATGCCCGGCCCTCAACCCTGATTGTGCGCGCCGCCACCAAATACATCAGCGATTTTTACATTGAGAAAGACAACATGCGGGTGAACGGGAAAAGCATCATGGGTGTGATGATGCTGGCCGCGGAATGTGGCTCCGTGCTGAACCTGATCGCCGACGGAGTGGACGAGGAATACCTTTTGGAAGAGATCGAAACCCTCATCAACAGCGGCTTTGGAGAGGACTGAAAAGACATGCGCGCCATCAGCGGAGTTGTTGTCCAGCCCGGGCTTGCCATCGGAAGAGCGCGCCGAATTGCACCGCAGAAATGGGTGATTTCCCAGCTGAAGATCAAGCGCGGGGAAGTCGCCTCCGAACTGGATGCCCTGCAAGCCGCGCTAACCACAGTGGAAGCAGAATTGGAGCAACAACTTAACGAATTCACCGGAGCGGACGAAGACCGCGAGATACTTAGTTCCCACCTGCTCATTCTTCGTGATCCAGAACTGCTTCCCGCTATCCGGGAACAGGTTTCCACGCATCTGTCCTCTGCTGCGGCTTCGGTGCAGCGCGAGTTTGAGAAAGTGCTGGACCATTTTTCCGGACTCAATGACCCCTATTTCGCCCAGCGCGCCGCCGATTTCCGCGACGTGCGTGACCGTCTGCTGGGCGAACTCACTGGCGTTAGAACTACCAGTCTGGAAGACTGGGAGTCTGACCAGATCGCGGTTTTGGAAGAAGTCAGCCCTTCGCTGGTCAGTTCCTTCGGACGGCACGAAGTGCAGGCTTACTGCTCTGAACATGGCAGTTACACCTCCCACGCCTCCATCCTTACCCGCTCCACGAAAATCACCGCCGTCACAGGCCTGGCCGGGCTCTGCGATTCTGTAAAAGACGGCGAGACCATTATTCTGGACGGCCTGGAAGGGAAAGTGATCCTCGCGCCGGACCCTGAAACCCTTCACTTTTATGAACAGATGGTGGAAAGACAGCGCCTGCAAAACGCGCGTTCTCAAAGCGAGGCATGGCTGCCCACCACAACCCTCGACGGCCGCCGGATCAAGCTACGCCTCAATCTGGACCTGCTCCCCGAGCTGGGCGCGAAGCTGGAACTGCCCGCCGACGGCATAGGACTCTATCGCACGGAGTTTCTTTATTTGGGCAAGGATGAACTGCCTTCCGAGGAATTGCAGTTCGCAACTTATCGTCGGGTGGCAGAACAGATTGTGCCCCATAGCGTTATCATCAGAACCTTCGACCTCGGCGGCGACAAGCTTTCCCATCTCATACCTTCTTCTCATGAGGAAAACCCCTATCTGGGCATCCGCGGCATCCGCTTCTCTTTGGCCCATGAGGATGTTTTCCGCGTCCAGCTTCGCGCAGTTCTCCGGGCCAGCGCTTTTGGCCGGATAAAGCTGATGTTTCCCATGGTGAGCGATCTCCGCGATTTCCTCCGCGCCAGCCAGATAGTGCAAGAGTGCAAGGAAGAACTGACCCGGGAAGGCTTGGGTTTTGACGCAAAAATCCAGCTTGGAGTGATGATAGAAATCCCTTCGGCGGCCCTCTGCGCGGATGAACTTGCCCAAAACTGCGATTTCCTCAGCATCGGCACCAACGACCTGGTGCAATACACCCTGGCGGCAGACCGCAACAACGACGCTCTCACACCCTGGTATCAAACCCATCATCCAGCCGTTCTGAAATTGCTGCGCCTCACCCTGGCCGCCGGCCAAAAGCACCGGAAGCCAGTCTCCATCTGCGGAGAGATGGCTTCCCATACTCAGTATTTGCCGCTGTTGATCGGACTGGGCTTCACAGAACTGAGCGTAGGTGCCTCGGCCTGGCTTAACTGCAAAAGCATCATCCGGCGTTGCGACGCCCGTCTGACCGAACTTGTCCAAAGTGCTGACCTGGACAGCCTCGGCGAAATCGAAAACCTCATTTACGACCTTTTGAAACCCTATTCCACCCTATAAGGAGAGCGCCATGCTGCGTTTCGAGCATTTCAACCTCTTGCATTCTGAAGCTTTGCCCACAGCCATCCCCGCTGCCAAGGTGAAGGATTATTATTACGCCTGCATGCAGGCCCACGAAGAGATCCAGGCCGACCGCCACTCCAATATCCTGGGCTTTTACGACCTGCCGGAATATGACGTTTGCCCCATAGAAGATTTCGTGGCCAGCCTCGATCCCCGTTTTGAAACCCTCGTGGTGCTGGGCATCGGCGGTTCCGCTCTTGGCAACCGAGCTCTATATTCCGCGCTGCGAACGGAACGCGAGCTGCCCCGCCGGGTTTTGGTTTACGATAACGTCGATCCCGTTTTCCTGCACGAAATCCTGGCCCAGATCGACCTCGACACCACCCTCTTCAACGTGATCACCAAAAGCGGCACCACCGCCGAAACCATGGCTGGATACATGATTCTGGCAGATCTCATCCGCAAGCGTTATCCAGCGGATTACACCAAACGGCTGATCATCACCACCGACCGCGAGAAAGGCTTTCTGCGCCAGGTGATCAAAGACGAAGGCTATCCCTCCTTCGTGGTGCCGGACAACGTGGGCGGGCGCTTTTCCGTGCTTACCGATGTCGGCTTGCTCTCATCAGCTTTCGCGGGCATCAGGATTCGCAAACTCCTCAGCGGTGCCGCCTCCATGCGGTCGCGCTGTGAAAACCTTGATGAATTCGGCAATCCGGCCTATCTGAACGGTCTGCTCCACTATCTTTACATGCGAGAGGGCAAAAACATCTCTGTGATGATGCCCTATTCCAATTCGCTTTACGACCTCGCGGACTGGTATCGCCAACTCTGGGCCGAATCTCTGGGCAAACGCCATGACGTGAAGGGTCGCGAAATCATGGTTGGCCAGACCCCGGTGAAAGCGCTGGGCACCACGGACCAGCATTCCCAGGTGCAGCTTTACACCGAAGGCCCGAACGACAAAGTCTTCACTTTCCTCAGGGTTGAAAACTTTGCCCACGATTTCAGCATTCCCAACCTCCATCCCGACCGCGCGGAGGTCAGCTACCTCGGCGGCAGGAAACTTTCCGAACTGCTTAACGCCGAACGCCTTGCCACCGAAATCGCCCTCACCAAAGCCAACCGCCCCAACTGCAATATCGTTTTCCCTGCCCTCGACGAATTCCACCTCGGCGAGTTCATCATGATGTTCGAAATCCAGACCGTTTTCACCGGCAAGTTGCTGCATATCAATCCATTGGACCAGCCTGGCGTGGAAGCCGGCAAAATCGCCACTTACGCCCTCATGGGGAAGGCCGGCTTCGACAAGGAACGCGAGGAGATCAAGCAGTATATTGAGGATAGAAAACAGCAGAACTGATTGTCTCATCAGGTCCTTATAATATCCTAAACACCATAACGATTCCGGGAGCCAAGCCAAGTTTGGCTCCCTTTCAGATAGAGCCGACTGCTTTTAGTTTGAGAGCCCGTATCCACTTGATTTTAAAGAGGTATGCTTACCCTCCGCGCTATCCTGCCAGTCACACCCTTAGCGCTCAAGTCCATGCCTCTCTCACGCCCCTCGCCTAATACTCGCATCAAATGCGGGCATTATACGGGAGGCGTTATCGAGCCCCGGGAAAGGGCCTTAACGGCCAAAGGACATCGCTTCAATATGGCTTTCTTTCAAATTGAATGGGCATCCGCCTGTTTCGAGCCCTCCGGGCTTATCCACCCAGTTATAAAAGAGAGCCAATAAAAATCCAAACAAGATAGCATCATTTGACTTAACAACGGAGGGAGTCAGGGCAAAATTAGCCAGTCGGAACGGGGTGGCGAAAAACCCAATCGGCTGCGTAAAGAAAAATGGAAGGGATGCAACATTTTAACTTGACAGAGCTTAGCCGGAGAAAAACCTTGCCTTAGTTTAGGATTTTATTATTTTGGAGAGCCTCGCGCATCGCTTGAGGCTTGATACAGAGGAGTTTGAATGTCATTTTTCGATCATGTCGGCATGAAAGCCAACGACATCGCCATCGATCTGGGCACGGCTAACACCCTTGTTTACAAAAAGAACGCGGGCATAGTTATTGACGAACCCTCGGTGGTGGCGGTTTCCAACGACAGTAAAAAGATCATCGCCATCGGCCAGCAGGCCAAGGTGATGCTGGGCAAAAACCCTGATGAAGTGCGGGTTGTCAAACCCATGAAAGACGGCGTGATAGCGGATTTCCAGGTGACGGAGCTGATGCTGCGCGACCTGATCCTGCGGGCTCAAAGAAAGCGCCTGCTGGTGCGTCCGCGGGTCATCGTCTGCGTGCCTTCGGGAATCACGGAAGTGGAAAAACGGGCCGTGCGGGACAGTGCTTTGCATGCCGGGGCCAGGGAAGTTTATCTGGTTTCCGAGCCTGTGGCCGCGGCCATCGGGGCGGACCTGCCCATCGAAGAAGCCTTTGGCAACATGGTGATGGACATTGGCGGCGGCACCAGCGAAATCGCCGTTATCTCGCTCTCCCACATCGTGGTGCACAATTCCATCCGTGTGGGCGGCGATAAGATGGACAACGACATCATCAGCTATCTGCGCAAGAAAAACAATCTCCACGTCGGCCTGCAAACCGCTGAAAAGATCAAGATGACAATCGGCAGCGCCTATCCGTTGAAAGAAGAACTCACCATGGACGTGCGCGGACGCGACATCGTTTCCGGTTTCCCGGTGACCATCAAGATCAGCTCAGAAGAGGTGCGGGAAGCGCTTTCAGAGACAATTGCGACCATGGTAGACGCCATAAAGAGACTGTTTGAACGCACAGCGCCGGAACTTTCAGCCGATATCGCAGAACGCGGCATCTTCCTCACCGGCGGCGGGGCCATGCTGAAAGGTCTGGACGAAAAGATTTCCAAAACCGTGGACTTGCCTGTCTATGTGGTGCCGGACGCCCTGGAGTGTGTGGTGAAAGGCGCCGGCAAGGTTTTGGACGAACTGGACCGCTACCGCGACGTGCTGATAAAACGCATCGAAGACTGAATCGCGCTGACTGTAAACAACATCCATAAGATCGGCGCCCCGTCTGTGGGGACGCCTTAGCCACCTTACGAGGATAAGCCCGTGAAGAAAATATTTCTGCCCCTGGCCTTGGTGCTGGTGTCAATCCTGCTAATCCTGGGCAGCACGGAAGGCCGCGTGAAACGCGCTTCTATGCTGGGTAAAACGGTCTTTTATCCCTTTTTGCATTCGGTGAAACTATTCCGCACTAATTCCGCCCTCAAAGGTGAAATCGCCCGCCTGCGGGAACAGCAAGCCGCTACCACCCTGGAAAACCTGAACCTGCGCAACGCGCTCAAGGAAAGCCAGACCCTGCAGGGAATCAGTTTCGACACCGGGGCGATTGCTTTCGAAGTGGGCGAAGTGATCGGCTATTCAGGGCAGTTTCAACAACGCAACCTTGTTGTGAACAAGGGTTCGGCGCAGGGAGTGAAGGTCGGCAGTCCCGTGATTTCAGCGCGCGGGATCGTGGGCCGGGTGGTTTCTGTCGCTGTCACGAACTGCGTGGTTCTGCCCTTCAGCAATCCGCGTTTCCAGATTCCCGTGATGGACAAGTCCACCAGCGTTCAGGGCGTGCTGCAATCCGATTTGACTGGCAAAACACGCATGAACATGATCAAGCTGGGCTCGGAGATCAGCGCCGGCGACACGATCGTGACCTCAAACCTTTCCACATTGTATCCCAAGGGCTATCCGGTTGGCACAGTGGCCCGTATCAGCGATTCCCAGGACTACCTGTTCATCAGCGCTGAACTGGAGCCTTTCACCCAAGTGGAAAACCTGGAACACGTTTTTATACTGCAGGGCAGAAAATGAGCCTGGCCACTGCTGTTGGAATTGAACTGACGCTCCAGAGAGGGCTGGGATGATCTGGAAGCATATCTGGACCTTCATTCTGGGCTTGCTGTGTTTCTACGCTCAGGTGTTACTGCTTCCGGCTTTTGAGCTGTTCGGCGTGATTCCAAACATCCTCATCGCCTGGGTGGTCTATCTGGTTTGGACGCGTGAAATGACCCCCGCCCTGATCGTGATTTTCATCATCGGCCTGCTCTACGACACAACTCAGCCAGAATCTTTTGGCATGCACGCGCTGGTTTTGTTGCTCATTGCCATCATCCTCTACCAGTTCCGCAAACCCTTTGAAAGCGAAAGCGTGTTGGCCCGGATGCTTTCTCTGGTTTTGGCAAACGTGATTTTCCAAGTGGTGGGCTGGCTGGTTCTCGGAGTGGTGTATGGCTTTGGAGGCGAGCTTGTGATCCTTTCGCTGATCGGTTTGGGCTACAATCTGGCCATAAGTTTCGTGGTTTTCTGGCTAATGCAGTTGGTGGCGCGGCTGCGGATTGTGTTGGTGGAATGACCCGAAGCGTTCAAAGCCTGGTTTTCCGCGTTACCCTGGGGGTATTATTTCTGCTGCTGGTCGGGGCTCTGTTCCGGTTGCAGGTGCTGAAGGGCGATTATTATAGGCGCATCGCGGAAAGCAACTTTGTTCGCATCCGGCGGGTTGTCGCTACCCGCGGCGAGATTTACGACAGCAAGTATCGGCCTATCGTGAGCAACATCCCTTCCCACGACCTTTATCTCACCAGTGGAAGGATCGGCAACACGGAGCGGCTGGCTATGTTCTTGAAAGCCAATTTCGGGATCAAGCCGGAAGAGTTGCGCAAGCTGGTTTTCGAGCAGCGGTTCAAGACCTATGAAGAAATCCTGTTGGCGGACAACCTGCCCTATGAGATGATCCTGGTCCTGTCAGAGCGGATGGGAGATTTCCCTGAACTCACAATTCGTAGTGGAACCACCCGTAGCTACATGTATCCGAACCATTTCACCGGCTATGTGGGCAGGATAGATGAAAAAGAATACAGCCGCTACCGCGAGGAAGACTATTCATTGAATGCCTACATCGGCAAAACCGGCTTGGAATGCTATTACGAAGTGTTGCTGCGCGGCCGCGACGGCAAAGAGATCATGCAGGTGGATGCCCAGGGCAAGAGTCTGGAGCTGTTCAGCAAAAACACCTCGATACCGCCACAGAACGGGCTCAGCCTGATCCTGACAATCGACAACGACCTGCAGGAATACGCCAATTCGGTTTTCCCGCCCGGGATCAAAGGCTGTGTAATTGTTACGGATGTGAAAACCGGAGGCATACTGGCCTATCTGAGCAAGCCGGATTACGATCCCAATATCTTCATGCAGAAGATCAGCACCGAGGTCTGGGCGGGATTGAACACACCTTCCAAACCCCTGCTGGACAGGATCATCCATGCTTCCTACCCTCCCGGATCGGTTTACAAGCCGGTAACCGGCAGCAAAGGCCTCGAAACTGGCGTGATTGACCGCTATACCAGGCTGGCCTCTTGTGGCGGAGGACTCAAGATCGGAAACCGCTTTTTCCGTTGCTGGAGCTCAGCGGGGCACGGTTCCCTGAACATCGTTGATGCCCACAAAGTGTCCTGCGACGTCTTTTTCTACGATTTGATCAGCAGAATGGACCTCGATGCAGTCGCCGCCCACGCCAAAGCCTGCGGTGTTGTGGAAAAAACGGGGATAGACCTGCCAAACGAGCGCAACGGCTTCTATCCCGACAAGAAATACTACCGCGACAAGCTTGGCATATCTTCCGGGCTCAACGGCTACAAGGCTAACCTGGCCATCGGACAGGGTGAAGTGCTCACCACCCCTTTGCAGATGAATACTTTCTACGCCGCCATCGCCCGCGGCGGAATGTGGGTGCAACCCTATCTGATGAAGCAGACGATGGGCAGCCGCCGCATCACCCGAGACCAGTTACAGGCCCTGAACAAGCACCCCCTTCCGTGGTCCGCCAGCACGATGAAGGCCATCCGCGACGGGCTTTGGGCCGTTACCAACGCCCCAGGAGGCACAGCCAGAGCGGTCCGTGTGCCCGGCGCCACCAGTTTTGGCAAGACCGGTTCCGCCCAAAACTTCATGGGCAGCATGACCCATGCTTGGTTTTGCGGCTTCATCGAAACCGACAAACCGGAGATTGTAGTAACGGTATTCATGGAAAACGCCGGTGGCGGCGGAGCTATGGCTGCCCCGGTGGCGAACAAGATCTTCAACTATTACATCGGCAACTTGGAAAAAATCAGGCAGCCGGCACCCATTCCTCCGCAGTTCAGAACCCGGGAAGAACGCTCCGGCACGGCTACCGAGCAGTCTGAGATACCGGACGAAACTCCGGGATCCGAACCAAGGCCCGCTCTGGAAGAACCGGTTGAAACCCCAGCCGGGGAGAGCGGCACATGATCAGGCGCAAGAAGTTCGATTTTACCCTGGCCGGCTTTTTGGTTCTGCTGATCTTCATTGGCTGTGTTTCCATATTCACTGCCTCCACCACCACAATTGGCGAATACACCACCACCCAAAGCTATTGGTGGAAGCAGCTTATTTTCGCTGGAATCTCGCTCGGCATGATCTGGTTGCTGATCCGGTTGCCCATGCCGATCCTGGATCTGATCATCATTCCCGCCTACGTGCTGAACCTCCTGGCCCTCATCGCCGTGCTTTTCACTCCGGCCGTGAACGGCGCCCACCGCTGGTTCAGCTTTCTGGGTCTGAATTACCAGCCCTCGGAAAGCGCCAAACTGCTCACTATCCTGGTGGTGGCGAGGGCGATTTCTCGCGATAACCTTACCGAGATCAAGCAGATACTTTACGGCCTTGGCCTGACTTTGATGCCGGTGCTCCTAATCCTGATCGAGCCGGATTTCGGCACTACCCTGGTCTTCTTTTTCAGCCTGCTGGCGATGCTTGTTGCAGCCGAGGTGCCGCTGGTGTATCTGCTCCTGCTGATCAGCCCGGTGGTGAGCATGCTTTCTTCGCTATGGTTGCCGGCGATCTTCATCTGGATCGCCATCCTTGTTGTTTTACTGCTATGGGCCCGCCTTTCCTGGGTTACCATCACCATTGCCGGCATCCTCAATGGCTTCTTAGCGCTGATCATGCCGATGTTCTGGAACGGGCTTAAAGACTACCAGCAGAGCCGCATCGTCTCATTTTTTAATCCTATGGCCGATCCGCTCGGCGCCGGATACCAGATCATCCAGGCCAAGATAGCCATCGGCAGCGGGTCCATCTTAGGCAAGGGTTGGCTGATGGGCACCCAGAAGAACATGAACTTTTTGCCGGAGCACCACACAGACTTCATCTTCAGCGTGATCGGCGAGGAATTTGGCTTTATCGGCGCCTTCCTGCTGCTGGGGGTGTTCTTCTTTTTCTTCTGGCGCCTCATAACGGATATCGGCGAAATTAAGGTCCGCGAGCGTAAAATAGCCTCCGCGGGCATTTTCGCCTTTCTCATGTTTCAAACCTTCATCAATATCGGCATGAACATCGGCCTCGTTCCGGCCACCGGCATTCCCCTGCCTTTTGTCAGCTACGGCGGGTCCAATCTGCTCTTCAATTCCCTGGCTGTGGGCGTGATCCTGAAATATCTTAACGAAAGGGGTTTAATGAAATGATAAAACGCGTTCTGCACTTTATCCCGAATCTGTTGCTGCTCCTTGCGCTGTCATCCTGTCTGGTGCACACCAGCCTGGTCTATTTCGACAAGGATACCGAGGGTGTGCCAAACCTGGTATCCAATCCAGGCTTCAGCGCCTATTCCCTGGACCCCCGGCAAGCCCTGCTGGGCTGGAGCGTTGACATGCAGGGGGATAGCGATGCCCCCAAGAATCTGGTGTTCATTGACGGCAAGGAAGCCATACAGGGAAATTCATCCCTGCGGGTGGACGCCTCGCCCTATACGGTGGTTATCACCTCCGATGCCTTCCGCGTAAGCCGCTACGGCGGTTATTACACCAGGCTCTGGGCCAAATCGTCAACCGCCTTGGGCCCCCAAATCAATCTGCGATTCATCACCTTCAAGAGCAACGGCAAGATCGACCGCCAGTTCAGAACCAAACTCAAATCCACCGACACGTGGGAAAAGAAATCCATCAGCGCCGGCTTTCTGCGTCCTGGAGTCGCTTTCGGCCGCCTGCAGATCACGATTCCGCCTTTTACGGAAGGTTCCGTCTGGCTGGATGACTCCGGCTGCTGGGAAGTTCACCGCTTCCGTATCGACTGATGCGCGTTCTGATTCAGAGAGTGCTTTCCGCCCGGGTTGAAGTGGAAGGCAAAGTCTGCGGCGAAATCGGCCCGGGTATGTTGCTCTTTGTGGGTTTTGGCCGCGACGACACAGAATCCCTGCTGCCATCCGCTGTGAAAAAGATCAGAGAAATGCGCCTGTTCAGCGACGCGAACGGCAAGCTGAACCTCTCGGTGGAAGACACCAAGGGCTCTCTGCTGGCGGTTTCGCAATTCACGCTCTATGCCAATTGCAGCCGCGGACGCAGACCGGATTTCACTCCCGCTGCCCCACCCGATCTGGCTGAAAGGCTCTATGACCGCTTTGTGGAAATGCTCCGCGAAACCGGTATCCCCGTTCAGACCGGCATTTTCGCCGCGGACATGAAGGTCTCGCTGGTCAACGATGGCCCGGTGAGTTTCATCCTCGATTTCTGATCAGTTTTTTAGGCTCTTGTGCAGTTAGAGTGGATAAAGTCCTCCGGGCTGCTTGTTGCTTGAGCACCCGCAACCACTTGATTTAAAAGAGGGATGTGCACCCACTGCTGAGTCCCGTCTGTCACACCCTTAACGCCTGCAACCATTCCTATCCCACGCCCCGCGCATAATACTCGCATCAAATGCGGGCATCGTGCGGGAGGCGCATCAGGAACATAACAAAAGGCCTTAACGGCCAACCTACATCGCTTCGTTTTTCTGTGGGGTCATCTGCTCTGGGTTGATAGCTATTTGAACACGCTCTGCAGAGCGATCATGCTTTCGTTGCGCGCTCCACTCCGAAACCCTATCCCCGATGGGGCATCACTTGTAGTAGTAAAGCTCCACGGGCGTGTCGCCCAGGCGTTCGCTGATGGTAAAATATCCTTTTCCGTGTTCGTCGAAAGCGATGGCCTCGCCCTGTTCCTCAAGTTTATAGGGCATTTCCTTGGGTTTTCCGGCCAGGCTTTCCGCCACGGACTGCTTTTTGCCTCGCTTGTAGCAAAAGATTTTGGAATAGGTTTTCACCAGGATGCGGTTTCCGGAGGGGGATATATCCGCCGCGGTGACCCAGGAGTAAGGCAGGGTGCCAACCCGGCGGGCGACATTTGCCTTGTCGTAGCTTTGGGGATAGGCCAGGCGGTAGATTCCACAGTTTTCCTCGCGTTTGCTGATCACATAGAGGTCGCCGCTGCGGGGATCGGCGAAAAGGGCTTCGGCGTCGCGGGGGCCGTCTTCATAGGTGAATTCGATGCGGTCTATCTTTGCCACCGTGATCAGGGTGTCCAGGATTTCAGGTTCGGCAAAGCGGTAAATGAAGGCGGAGGGGTATTTGGCGTTGTTGTCACCGATATCGCCCACAAACACATAGGGTTGGCCGTCGCGGGGGTCCACTCCGGTGGCGATGTCTTCCCAGTCGCGGTTGCTGATGCCTTTCAGGTCGATCCGGGCGGGCATGAGGGCGCGTTTGTTCAAAACATAGACCGAGGCTTCGCCGCCGGAATCGTTGTGGGTGTAGAGCAGGCCGGGTGTCCGGATGCTGGAAGCCAGGCCAGATGCTTCGTTGATGACGCTCTCTTCGACTGTGTCGCTTTGCAGCGAGGGCCTGCCCAGAAGGGCGCAGCCAAGGGCGCCGAGCAGCAGGGCTAAAATGACAAGCAAAGGAATAAACTTGCGGAACATAGTTATATCTCGCCTCCTTCTTCTGCAGGGGGGGAAACCTTTTCGGGAGCGGGTTCTGGTTGAGCCGGGCCGGGAGTGTTGAACAGGCTGATCAAAGGCTCCGCGGCTTTCACGGCATCGCCTGGTTGGACGCTGAAACCTGGTTTGCCGGGGAAGATCACCGAACAGGAACCGCTGCCGCTGACAATGCCAATGATATTGCCGGCGCTGAGGTCCGGCTCCGCGAACCACTGGATGCGGTTGAAATTGAAGCGGAAATTGATCTTCCCGGCCTCGGTGGTCAGCCACAGTTCCCCATTATCCAGTTGGCAGTCTGAATGCGGACTGCGCAGTTCCACACTGTCGAGGATGTTTTTCCTCACTGCGAGCAGTGTAATGTCTCCGCTGCCCCGGATATGCTCGATCCTGCCTTCAATGGGGGAAAGCAGCGCGGTTTCCGGAGGCAGGGGAATGCGCTGGCGATAGCGGAAACAGAGGCCGATGAAGACATAGACCACAATGCCCAGGATAGCCAAAGCCAGGGCGACGGTGTAGAGCCAGTTTCCGGTGTTGGGAAAGATGGCTTTCAGGGCGAAGGCGACGGCCACCAGGAGCAGGGCCGGCACTTGGGCACGGAACTGGGCGAACTTTATCTGCCGCAGCGAGTTCGCATCGGAGAGCAGGTATTTGCTTGTGGTATCAGGCATTCATTCCTCTTGTCCCAGGCTCCGGCCTGGCTGGTCTATCAAAGTTCAGGTGCTGAAGAACCAGCCAGGATCTTGCGATCCTGGCAGCTCTTCGCGAAAATGGTTCAGGATGAGGCGCGGGTCCAAGTTAGCGTTTTGCCCAGCAGGGGAAAGCCTATGAAGCCACGGAGTTTCATGGTGTTGGGGCCGGTGAGTTCCACCTTTACGGAATAGGTGTTTCCGGTTGTTAGGTCGTAGATGGTGCCGCCGTCGTATTTGTTGTTGCCCTGTGATTTGAGGTTCTTGATGACCACGAGGTTGGTCAGTGGGCGGGAACGGAGGCTTTTGTCAGGGTTTTTCTTGTCCATTTTGGGCTTGCCGTCTTCAAAGCCCTCTTTCTGCCAGACGATTTTGCCTTCATAGCTTCCTGACGAGTTTTTATAGATTTGTATCTTTCCCGCTTTGTCCTGAACATACCACAAGCCTTCTATATTGTAGGTTTGGGCGATCAGGGCGATGGGGAGCAGCATTGCCAGCAGGGTTGCGACGAATATCAGCTTTTTCATCTTGTTCTCCTTATCTGGGTTTTGGGCGGGTTCAAATGATCCCGCAGCGTTTGAAAATGGCATCTACGTGGCGTAGATACCTGTCGTAAGAAAAGATGTCCTTGATCTCGGAAGCCGGGAGCAGCGCGGTGATCCGGCTGTTCGCCAGAATGTGGTCAAGCAGGGGTGTGCCGCTTTCCCAGCACTGCATTGCGGCTTCCTGCACCAGGGCGTAGGCTTCCTCACGGGGCAGGCCTTGCTTCACGAGATGCAGCAGCACTGCCTGGGAGAAAACGAGGCCGTTGGTGAGTTCCAGATTGGCCTTCATGTTCTTGGGGTAAACGACGAGGTTGGAAATGAGGCGGCAGCATTTGGCCAGCATGTAATGTGTGAGGATGCATGAATCTGGAAGGATCACGCGTTCCACCGACGAATGGGAGATGTCGCGCTCGTGCCAGAGGGCGTTGTTTTCCAGCGCGGCTTGGGCGTTTGAGCGCAACAGCCGGGCCAGGCCGCAGAACTGTTCGCTTTGGATGGGATTGCGTTTGTGGGGCATCGCGGAAGAGCCTTTCTGGCCTGCGGCAAAGCTTTCCTCCGCTTCCTGCACCTCAGTGCGCTGAAGGTGGCGGATTTCCAAAGCGATTTTTTCCACGAGGCTGCCGATGAGGGCAAGTTCACCGAGGAAAAAGGCGTGCCGATCACGCTGCAGCACTTGGGTGGAAACGTTGGCGGGGCGCAGGTCCAAATGCTTGCAGGCCAGTTCCTCAACCTTGGGGTCGAGGTGGGCGAAGTTGCCCACAGCGCCGCTGAACTGGCCTACGGCCACGGTTTCAATAGCGTTTTGCATCCTTTCGATGTTGCGTTTGGTCTCGTCATGCCAGAGGGCGAATTTGAGCCCGAAACAAGTCGGTTCAGCATGGATGCCGTGCGAACGGCCCATGCAGATGGTGTTGCGGTGTTCGCGGGCTTTCAGTTTCAAGGTTTCAGCCAGGCGGTGCAGTTCTGTGAGGATCAGTTCTCCGGATTGCTTTAGTTGCAGCGCAGTGGCGGTATCCAGGGTGTCGGAGGAGGTAAGGCCGAAGTGGATCCAGCGGGCTGGTTCGCCCACATATTCCGCCACATTGGTGAGAAAAGCGATCACGTCGTGACGGGTGACGGCTTCGATCTCATCGATACGCTCGCAGGAAAAATCGGCTTTTTCAGAGATAGACCGCCAGTCATCTTCCGGTATGATGCCCAGTTCAAACATAGCTCTGGCGGCGGCGAGTTCCACCTCCAGCCAGCATTCATAGCGGTTTTGCTGAGTCCAGATGCGTTCCATTTCCGGCAGGCAGTAGCGGCTAATCATGGCTGTTCAGAACTCCCTTCAGGACGGGGCAAAGGAACGGCTTCTGCTTCACCATAGCTGATGCTGTCCACCAAAAGCTCCACCGATTTGTTGCTGTCGATCCTGAATAGCACTTTATCGGGGTTGCCTTTGGAATTGTAGGTTATGGACATCACGGCACCGGAAGTGGCGTCCTCTACCTTGGCCAGCTGCATCTTGGGGGTGAATGTTACACGAAGGTCGCCTGCAGATACTGCTTCATTGGCTGCGATCTCGTCTCCGTATTTGGCCAACAGGGCTTCGGGATCGGCCAGCAAAGCCAGATAGGAGGAAGTGTCCAGCTGTGCTTTGGAAAAATCGGGCAGCTTGAGGAACGCTGATTCCACGGCTAAATAATCTGCCAGATAGACCGAAATCAATGGAGAGGGCGAAATCCCGAACGCGCCGCCGTCAACAATGTCGAGCCGGGCGGAATCGACGGACTTGGCCAGCACGAACATCTTGTGCAGGGTTAGTCCTGCATAGGTTACGCGCACGATGCCGTCGGCGCTGAAGTTTTGCCAGCGGGCCAGTTCGGCGCGCAGCAGGGAAAGCTTGTCCACGGGTTTGATTGAGGCGCAGGAGCTTAGCAGCAGCGCGCTGACAATCAGCAGGACGGGAATAAGACGTTTCAAGGCTTGGCCTCCGGTTTCTTTTGGTAAAGTTTCCAGATGCCGATGGCAGCAGCGATCACCATCAGCAAGCTGAGGATTTGGCCTATGGTCATGAAGCCCAAGAAATAACCATATTTGTCATAAATGTCAAGCTCGTCCGGCTCCCGTACGAATTCCACCAAAAAGCGGAAAATCCCGTAAAGGCCGATGAAGGTCCAGAAAACGATTCCTTCCCGCCGGCTTTTTTTAAGCAGGATAAAGCTGACCGTGAACAACACGACCCCTTCCAGAAACATCTCGTAGAGCTGGGTGGGGTGGCGGGGCAGAGAGCCGGCGTCGGTGCCGGGGAATACCATGCCCCAAGGCAGGGTGGTCACTTTTCCCCACAACTCTGCGTTGATGAAATTACCCAGGCGTCCGAGCCCCAAACCTACTGCCACCAGAGGCATGGCGGGATCGGCCAGTTTGAAGAAACTGAGTTTCTGCCGCTTCAGATAGATGAGGCAGGCGATGATCACTCCCAAAGCGCCGCCGTGAAAGCTCATTCCGCCTTCCCAGACGAAGAAAATCTCTTGGGGATGCTGCAGATACCAGGGCAGATTGTAGAACAGCACATATCCCAACCGACCGCCTAAGATCACACCCAGCATGGCGGAGAAGATGGCTCCTTCATACTGGTCCCGGCTGATCTTTACATCCCGTATCTTCAGCATGTGGCGATAGAAAATGTAGCCCAGGATGAAGCTTAACACATAGAGAAAACCGTACCAGCGGATGGCCAGTTCTCTACCAAAAAGGGAAAAGCTTACCAGGGTGGGATCGATGTCAGGATATTGCAGCAAGATTATCCTCCCCGGGTGATTTGGTCCAGACGCTGTATGATGAGATCAGCGGCTTCGTCGGGGGTCACAGTAACTTTTTCGGTTTGCTTGTCATGTTTTGGAGTGAAGATTTTCACTACTTGGGTGGGCGAGCCGTTGAGGCCGATGGTTTTTTCGTCCAGTCCGAGGTCATCAGCGTTCCAGATCTTCAGTTCAGCCGCCCTGGCGTTGCGTTTTCCACGCAGGGAAGGCAGGCGGGGCGTGTTAATCTCTTTCACCACAGTGATCACGGCGGGAAGCTTAAGTTTCAGTCTGTCGTAGCCGTCTTCCATCAGGCGCTGGAGGGTTACGTTGCAGGAAGTTAGCTCTTCGATCTTGCGCACAAAACAGGCCTGGCGGATGTCCAGATGGGCCGCTATGCCTGGCCCAACCTGCGCTGTGTCGCCATCGATGGCTTGTTGGCCGGTGAAAACAAGGTCGAATTCACCGATCTTGGAGATGGCGGCAGCCAGGGTGAGGCTGGTGGCCCAGGTATCCGCGCCGGCGAAACGCCGGTCGGAAAGCAAAATAATCTCGTCTACGCCCAGGGAAACCGCTTCGCGCAAAGTTTCCTCAGCTTGAGGCGGGCCCATGCAGAGGGCGGTCACGCTGCCTCCGTGGGTCTCTTTGAGGCGAACGGCCTCTTCGATGGCGTAGGTGTCGAACGGATTGAGGATGCTTTCCACGCCTTCCCGGATGAGGGTGTTGGTGAGGGGATCGATCCTGATTTCGGTGGTGTTTGGCACTTGCTTAACGCAAACGATGATTTTCATTCACCTTTCCCCCTGTAAAAATCCCTGATGGCATCGAAGACGTAGAGTTTTTGGGCTTCTGTGAGTTCAGGGTAGATGGGTATTGAAAGCACCTGACGCGAAGCTCGTTCAGCCACGGGCAGATCGCCTTCTTTGTAGCCAAGTTCGGCAAAACATTCCTGCAGATGCAGTGGTTCGGGATAGTAAATGGCGCAGCCTATGTCGCGGGACTTGATGTGTTCCAGCAGGGAGTCGCGCTCTTTGCAGATCAGGGTGTATTGGTTGTAGATGGAAACGGCTTCCTCAGCGACATAGGGCGTTTTCACCTCTGGAATGGAGGCAAGTTTTTCATTGTAGTAAGCGGCATTGGCACGCCGGGCTTCACTCCAGCCGGCCAAATGGTCCAGCTTAACGTCCAGGATCGCGGCCTGGAGCGTATCCAGCCTGCTGTTCAGCCCCACCCACTTGTGGTAATATTTGGGGTTTTCGCCATGGACCCTCAGTTGGCGCAGTTTTGAGGCCAGATCGGCATCATTAGTGATGCACATACCGCCGTCGCCCATAGCGCCGAGATTCTTGCTGGGGAAGAAAGACAGGGTGCCGATGTCCCCGAAAGTGCAGCTCATCTTTCCATTCCAGGTGCAGCCGATGCCCTGGGCGTTGTCTTCGATCACCTTGAGGCCGTGCTTGTGGGCGATTTCCATGATCCGTTCCATGTCGCAGCACTGGCCGAAAAGATGAACCGGCATGATGGCTTTGGTGCGGGGCGTGATGACGGCTTCGATCTTGTCCGGATCGAGGTTGAAGGTGCGGGGATCGATATCCGCGAAGCGGGGTTTGGCGCCGTTGCGCCAGATGGAGGAGGCGGTGGCAAAGAATGTGAAGGGGGTGGTGATCACCTCATCGCCGGGGCCAATCCCCAGGGCCTGCACAGACAAGACCAGGGCGTCAGTCCCGGAAGCGCAGCCGATGGCATGGCGAACGCCCAGATAGGCGGCCATTTTCTCTTCCAGTTCCTTCACCTGGTGGCCCATGATATAGTTGTTTTCCTCCAGAACCTTATCCATGGCCTCCCGAACACAGGGCAGCAGGGGTTCATATTGTGCTTTGAGGTCCAGCATTGGTACTTTCAAAATTCAGCTCCTTAATGTGTGAGGGTACGCACGCCCAGGAAAATGGTGATCACCTGAGTGGCAATCAACATTATATCCTTGAAGCGATCCCAGGTATTGTAAGTGTCTTGTTCAGAAACATATATAGTATCGCCGGGATCGAGGGTCAGCTTTTTACTGGGCTTCACCCAGTTGCCGCTAGCCGCACTAATGATTCGGGTTCCGTTCCAGCGTTTGTTGTTGGTATAGCCGCCTGCGAGGGCGATGTAATACTCATAGTTTTTTCCTTCAACCCAGGGTATCAGACCTGGATTGACCACCTGTCCACTTACTTCCACCATGTCCAAATACTGCGGAATAAATAGGTAGTCGCCATCGTGCACAACAGGGTTAATTTCGGTGCCTTTGCTCTCCCAAACCCTGGCCACATCAACGCTGTAGCGTCCTGGGAATTGGCGGATGCGGTTCAGCATGTAGCGGTATTCCATCGAGGTCAGATCCGATAAGTCAAGCTGCATCAGGCGTTCAAATTCCAAATCGGGTTGCTCGGCTCCTGCCCGGTTGGCATAGATGGCATTGCGCAGATTGCCTCGGGAAGTGGGGCCTCCGCAGAGGATGAGGATGTCGTAGAGAGTGGTGTTTTCGCCGACATAGTATTCCCCCGGCGCTTTCACGTCACCTTCCACGGTTATCTTCCAGGCGCGGCGGTGTTCTGCGTTGGATATCACGTTCACACGGTCGTAAGGCCGTAAAACGATGTCTTCTGCGTGCTGGTTACGGAGGTCATATCTCAGCACTTCAAACTCAGGAGAGTTGTCCCTGTAGCGGTAGATATTCACCAGATTGCGGTCTGCAGCCAGAGTGAAGCCCTGGGCCAGTTCCAGAATGTCGGAGAGCTTGTCCCCTTCCACGAACTGGTATTCGCCTGGCATGTAAACCTCGCCGGAGATGGTTACGGAGGTTCCAAGCGCCGGTATCCAGAGCAGATCGCCGTCTTTGAGCAACGGATTCTGGTCCAGGGCGCCTGTGCGCATGAAGCGCAGCAGGTCATAGGTTTTGGTTTCCCTGCCCCGGGTGAGTTTCACGCTTCGCAGGCCTTGGAAATTCAGGTAAAGTGAATCGCGCTCGGCTTCCTTGGTCTGCTGGGGGGTAAGGGTTGGCAGCGTGGTAACGGAGCGGTTGTTGTCGTTGGCAACTTTCACGGCATCATAGATACGCGCCAGCGGCGTAAGCTGATAGGTGCCAGGATTCGCCACAAAACCGGTCACGTTCACTGAGATCAGCACCTGTCCGCTGAGCTGTGGAATGTTCTGAGCGCTCAAAACGCAGGTCAGAATCAGCAGGGCGACGAGCAGCAGCTTATTTTTCATAATACTCAATCATCCGCCGGATGATGGCATCCAGGTCTAACTTTGGTTCATAGCCGATGTATTGCTTGATTTTGCTAAGGTCGGGCATGCGGTTCATCATGTCTTCAAAACCTTCTTCAAAAGCGTCTTCATAGCTCATATAATCGATGCGGGACTTGCTGTCGCACATGGTTTTGACTTTCTTGGCCAAATCCTCTATGGAGATGGATTCCGTGGTGCCCACATTGAAGATTTCGCCCTGGCATTCCGGCGTTTCCATCAGTTTGATGAAAGCACCCACCACATCTGAAACATCGGCAAAACAGCGGGTTTGCTTGCCCGAACCGTAAACCACGAGAGGCTGGTCCAACAGGGCCGCTTTGATGAATTTGGGCAGAACCATGCCGTATTGTCCTGTCTGGCGGGGACCTACGGTGTTGAAACAGCGCACGATCACCACTGGCAGCCTTTTTTCGCGGAAATAGGCCAGAGCCATGAATTCGTCGATAGCTTTGCTGTCGCTGTAACCCCAGCGGCTGATGCGGGTTGAGCCAAGCAGGCGGTCGTCATCCTCTGAAAAGGGAACTTTATCGCTTTTGCCGTAGATTTCGGAGGTCGAGGTGATCAGCACCTTGGCCTTATGCTTGTTCGCCAGCTCCAAAACGTTGTCCGTGCCCACTATGTTCGTTTTCAACGAAAGCAGCGGGTTCTCGATGACATACTTCACGCCCACGGCCGCTGCCAGATGATAAACTTGGTCGATCCCGGCCATTAGTTTTTCCATTAGACTGCGGTTCAGGATACTGCCGATCGTATAATGGAAATTTCCGTTTTCCTTAATCGATTCTATGTTTTCCAGGCGGCCGGTGGAAAGATTGTCAACAATGCTTACTTTATGTCCGTCTTCCAACAATCTTTCCGCCAAATGCGAGCCAATAAAACCGGCCCCGCCGGTGATCAGAATCTTCATAACTTCTCCAGATTTGAAGTCTTTATCCTTTATGACAAACATATTTTGCCATTACGTAACAAAATCTGCCAGCCGGGTTTTTGTCAATAGAAAAGAGGATTTGGAACGCTTTCGGTTCAAGCCCTTACAGAAAAATGCAAATCCAAACACCAATACTTCAAACGAGGGAAACGGGTTAGAAAGAGGAAAAATGTGTGGATAGCTGAGCATTTTCGGAGTTGATGTCGGAATCTTCAAGGGAAATGTGTATAACTACCACGTGTCCAATCTGGAAAGTCGGTTGCCTGGAATTACGCAAAGGTCTTTACAGATTGTTAAGCGACAATAGAGGAATGAGTTATCTTCAACTGAGTTAGTAAGGTAAGATGACAAACTTATTCTGATCAAACCCGCTTTGTGAATAAGGTGATAAACAAACTTGGATGATTGTTCGTTAAGTTGCTTCCCTTAGATAATCTAATCCGACTATGGGGTAACTTATGGATTATTGAGATTGGCATTAGTCAACTTTATGATTATCCTCCAACCATTGCTTAAAGTTCCCCTTTTGTGTGTCATAGAGCATTTCAGAATATCTTTCTTTGTCTGTATTAAAGAGACAATGCCTAACCATAGTGTATGGATTCATATTGTTGTGTATTGAAGTACTGACCAAATGAGTGTTATAACTCCGAATGATATCAATGTGATCTATGATTGCAGATTTCATTTGAGTCTCTGTTATCTCGCTATTTATTTTTAGAATCTCATGCAGAAAACTATCTACCTTATACGGTATGAATTGATAAGTAGGAAAAACCTCTTCAATAATGCTCATGAACCCAACTATATTAATTGTTCCAGAACTATTTTTAGATTGTTGCTTAATGCTATCCTCATATCTATCTGTGTCAAGTTTGATACTATGAAACTCATCATCAGCTAACTCAAATAGAGCTGCCAATCTATTAATTCGTCTTTTCAGTTCTAATGGAATTGTTTTCTTGTATTTTATTTTGTGATCCAAAATACTCCAAGAATCTTGGATTATCGATCTAATCTGTACCTCAAATTGAAATCCAGAATAATGTCTATTCTCAACTAGTTCTTTTCTGTTATCATTCAGTTCCATATCGATATGTAGACTTTTATAACCGAACTGGTCTTCCGTCGAGTCGATTTGCGATATTTTATCTGTAGTGCCGATAACTTTAAGTTCCTTTGATAGAATGTCGTGAATTTTTTTCACATCTTCGCTATATAAGCAAATCACACGAATTCCAATCAAATCAGTAATATAATCTTTTATTTCATATTCTGTACTCTCATTCTCTAACTGTTTCTGGTACTTCCTCTTGAACTTGCTTATACACTCCTCTCTGTCCTTAATTCTTGATAGAACAGTCTGTATTGAGAGTTCATTCATTACTAATGATTCGACAAGAGAACGAAAGTATTTTTCTGCAGCTTGTAAAGTTTGGATATTCTCTGAATAGTATTTGTTGAAACTTTCAATCTCAGCGTTTATATCGAGTGAAGCCATATAAACCTCTCAGCAATAATAAATTATTTAACTTTTAAGCTGATTACCGACTTTACAACTTTTCTACGCATCAGCGAATACAAAATCAATTGGTTACATATATTTTCCGCACCTAAAAGCTGTCAAGGAGTTTTCTAATAATCCTCCCATTTTTCTGACTTTACTTAGCCTGTTTACAACATCATGAAATCTACTCAAGGTATAAAGGATAAACACCAATTCGAATCGTTCCACTTACTCTGCTAGTCTTTTCTACGGTTCATATAGCTAACTTTCAAGAAATTTCAAAACCTCTCTGAAATCAGTCCATATTTGACACAAAACTTTCACCAACCAGTCCAAAAAATACCCAAACCACTATGACATCTTTCCGAAAGGAGTCCTAAGCATCTCTGCACCTGATAAGGGGTTATGCCTCTTTGTCACACTGATGGCTATATGATATTTGGGGTGTCACTTTATAACTTGGCTAATCAGGCCAAACGATGGCATCACCCTGAAACGTATCCAGTTCGATTCACTAGATAGTGTCGTCACGAGATTGATAAAAAACTATCTTGAAAATAATGGTACCGAGTTTATCGAAAGGGAATTTGTTATGTCGCAAAGCTGGCATAGACATGATATTACCGATCACATTTGGGAACTACTTGAACCTCATCTCCCAGGCAGAGAGGGAGCTTGGGGTGGAGTAGCTCAAGACAATCGTCGCTTTATCAATGCAGTATTATGGATTCTGCGTACTGGAGCACCATGGCGTGATCTGCCATCAGATTATGGCGATTGGAAGAACACGCACCGCCGTTTTTGCCGTTGGCGCGATAAAGGCATATGGGAGAACCTTCTTGAGGTTTTCATCGATGAGCCTGACCTTGAATGGCTTATAATCGATGCAAGCCATGTTAAAGTCCATCAGCATGGCACTGGAGCGATAGGTGGTAACCAGGATATGGGGCGCACAAAAGGGGGCTCAACACAAAAATACATGTGGCCGTGGATGCGCATGGCAATCCGATCCGAGTACTTGTTACAGAGGGTACCAGAGCGGATTGTAAGGAAGCTGAGAACCTTATAGAATCATTTGAAGCGGTTTGCTTGATTGCAGACAAAGGGTATAACACCTCTGTTATCCTTGCTATGGCTGTTGAGCGTAATATGAAAGTAGTTATCCCACCAAAGAAAAACCATCTGGTGCAATGGGGATATGATAAGTATCTGTATAAAATGAGACATCTTGTGGAGAATGCCTTTTTGCGGATCAAAGAATGGAGAGGAATAGCAACTCACTATGCGAAAAATACCGCATCATACCTCGCTACTGTTAAAATTCGGTGTTTATTCTTATGGCCGACAATCTCGTGACGACAGTCTCCGGGT
This sequence comes from Candidatus Cloacimonadota bacterium, assembly GCA_012516855.1. NCBI lineage: Bacteria > Pseudomonadati > Candidatus Cloacimonadota > Candidatus Cloacimonadota bacterium. Next base: position 8,004 of record JAAYWB010000014.1, on the reverse strand, counting down.
TGTGATGAGATGGATATCAGGAATCATCTGGATCAGAACAGGCTGGTGTTTAAGGGCAAACCAGTTTTCCGGCACTTCCTTAGCCCCATGTTGTCCGTCCCCCGTCTTCCGCCCGCCAAATCCCCGTATTTGATGCGGGCATTATACGGGAATCGAATCTTAGGCGAATCCTCGGGGGTTCAGGGCAAGACCAGCAGTTTGCTCTGGGCGCTGGAGCCCGAAACGCCTTGAACCCAGGTCAGATACACACCCGCGGGCAGAGCGGGAAGGGAAATCTCAGCATCGGATTTGTTCCCGGAAAAGCTTAGGTCCAGGATTTTCTGGCCGCGGAGGTTGTAAAGGGCAAGGGACTTGAGAGGTTGGGAGCCGCTCAGCCTGAGCGTTTGGGCCGCTGACAGAGGATTAGGAGCAAAGGAAAAATCGAACTGGGGACTGGGCAGAAGTTCATCCGTCACAGGGGTGGAAAAGCTGAACAGGTCTGACGCGGAAAGATGGATGGCGGGATTCTGGTTGGCAGGAAGGGAAACCGCGGCGCCGGCCCACAAAATGCTGCCGGTGGAGGGGGTGTACTGAAGCGCGGTGAGTGTCGTTTCCTGTCCCGCAGCACCTGACAACAAAGACCATTGGCGCTTAGCTGTGATGTTGTGGTTCACGTTCAGGGAATCGGCGATATTGGCGTAGCGGGTGCAACAGGTCGGGAAGGTAAACAGGCGGAAATGGTTGGTGGCGGCAAGGTTTTGTCCCGGAAGGTTGCTGCTTGGATCGTCGTAATATCGCAGAGCCGTGCCGGTGTTGTTGTTTTCGATCACTACAGAAATTGTCTGCCCTGCGCTTTCGCTGAGGCTGTGGATGATGGTGCCGGTGAGGTTGTTGCCTGCCTGGATGGCGGCGGCCACGTCCATGATGTTCGAAACTCCGTCTCCGTTCAGGTCGGTTCTTTCCAAGCCTCTGCGGATGTCGAAAAAGATGGGATCGAGCCCGCTCTGGTTAACCACAGAGTGGTCATTGCCCACATTCAGGGAAGCCCAGGTGCCGGATTCGGAGATGGCAGAAGCTGCTCCCAGCCAACCTGGGAAGGTGAAGGAGAGCCATTTTTGCTCATCCGGTTCGCTGGGATGGTGCACCACCAGGAGGGGATTGTCGATCAGGCATTCAAACAGGGTCCAATCGAGCCAGCGCGTGATCACTGAAGAGCCGGTCAGCAGCGAATCCTGCTGGGTGGAGATTCCCCAACTCGAGAGAGACGCGCAGCCGAGATCAATATCCGGGCCGCCAAGGTCGTTGCGGAGTTGTTGGAGGTCCAAAAAAGCGTTTGCCAAAAGTATGTCGTCGTGGGTGATGTCGCGCTGCAGGCCGCTGTGGTAAAGGCTTGCGCCTGAAGCAGCTATCCCCGCAACCAGTCCCTGGGCTTCCTGCAGCATGCACGCATCGGTGTTGAAATGTTCCTGATAGTAGTTCCAGAGATAGGCATAGCGGGCGGGGTCTGAAAAAACGAACATCATGTAAAAGAATTCATCGAATACGTCAAGTGTGGGCTGGGCAAGCAAATAGCCCTGGGCATAGCCGCGCTGGTAATGGTCGCCCCATACTTGCAGAATGGCTTTGTCTCCGATGTATTGCAGGTTTCCGTTCACCTGAGCGGCCAGCGGCAGAGCCAAAGCGAAGAGGATCAGCAGCAATTGCCAGTGTTTCATGGTAAAAACTCCCTGCGGATGTCGCGTCGGGCCTTCAACCTTTTGTAAACCTTGTAGTTGTGGATCACCACGGCCAAGAAGACCAGGTTGGCCACGCCGAGAGTTATGTTCATCATCTTGGTTTCCTTTTTGGCGTAAACAGCAAAAGCGCCACCCAGGATGAAGAGGAGCACGGCCTTGAAAATCACTATCCCCCGGGGCAGGCCAAGTTTGCGAAAGATCCAGCGGGCGACGGGGTTTCGCTCACGGTGCAGATGGTTGGGCTGGATAACCTTCCAGGTGGAATGGCCGTCAAGGATATTAAGGATGACAAAGACCACGAACTGCCCTGCCAAAACTGCGACCTGGCTAAAAACATTCTCAAGCATGGCCAACATCCGCTTCCTCCTTTTGCTGCTTTCCAGCCAGAAGCTCTTCCCGCTGCCGGATGCTCTGCCAGGCTCGGAAATTTCCACTCACGACCCTGAGAAAAACCAGCACTCCCACACAGAGCAGGACCAGCAGGGCCACGTTCCAGACAGGATGGGTGAAAGTGAGGAAAAAGACGGCGCTGATGAACCCGATCCACAGCACTTCAGCCAGGACAAGGCCCCGGGTGAGGCCAAGCTTGATGAACATCCAGCGGGCAACGGGATTGCGCTCACGGTGATAGTGGTTTGGCTTCAGCACCTGCCAGGTGGAAAATCCGTCCAGGAGGTTCAACGCGACCAGGATGGAGTAAAGGGCAACCAGGGTTGTCAGCATCGGGCTTTGGCCCCTTGGTTATCAGGTCAGGCTGGCTCTTATGGCCGAGTTTAGCTCAACTGGGTTCAGAACCGGTTCCTGATTTTGGTTTCGATGGCATCGGCCAATGTCTGGCACTTGCTCACCAGTTCTCCGGCGCGGGTTTTGATGTCGGCCTTGAAAGCTTCATCAGTGCTACCGGGCAGGTTGATCAGGATGTTGTAGTCCGCTGCTTTGGCGGCGCTGAGCGCAGTCAGGGCTGCCACGCCAGCGTCTGAAATGGCGTTGGCGTTTCCTACGTCGGCCACCTTGTCAGCCAGTTGCATGGCTTCCCAAGCCAGTTCAAGAGTCCGGAAGGGAACCAGGATCGCCTGTTGGGTGGTCCGTTCCATCTCGGCGTTGCGGACGGCAATTTCCTCATCGGTCTTTTTGGGCAGGCGCATGGCTTCCATCATGGCGTTGAAGGCATCTGTGTCGGCATCAATGCATTGCAGGGCCTGAAGTTTTATCTCCTGGCCGCGGGGAGCCAGTTCGCGCACAGTTTCCTGAACTGATTCATAGCCTTTTTTATCCACGGTGAGGTTTGCCACCATAGCAGACAGCGCTCCGGAAAGGGAAAGGCAGAGCGCGGCAACGCTGCCGCCACCGGGGGCGGGGGAATCAGTGGAAAGCAGATCGGCAAAGCTTTCCAGGCTCAGGGAGCAAAGGCTGTCGGACCTTGCGATGGCGTATTCGATCACTTTCTTGTCCAGGTCGAAAGGTCCCAGTTCCGCCAGGCCCATCGACTGGATCGCGGTTTCCATGATCATCCTTTCCGGGATGCCGGTGCTTTCATCCATCCGGCGCAGATAGAACTTTCCAGCCTCGAGCAGCGCGGCTTTGGGGATGAGCCCAACCAGTTCGCTGCCGGTTATCTGGATGCCCATCTCCGCGGCCAGTTCACGCACTTTTTCCAGCACCAGATGGGGAGGTGTGACCTTGTAATTGGTGAGGTTGATGCTGATCTGGGCGCGGTCGTAGCTGTCGATATACCAGCCCACGGCTTTGCAGTGGCTGAAGAGGCCAGGGATGATTACTCTGTTGCCATCGGCATCCCTGATTAGTTTGCCAGCCTCGTCACGGGCTGGTTTGCCTCTTTCGCGGATGGTGAGCGCCAGGGCGTGAGCTTTCTTTTTATCCCGGGTGTTTAAATTGATGTTGTAGGCGATCAGGAATTCACGGGCGCTGATGGCGGTGGCGCCGGAACGGGGATTGAAGGCGTGGGGACCGAAATCCGGCTTCCAAGCAGGGTCCTGGGCTTTTTGGGGCAGGGCTTCATATTCGCCGGAGCGCACATTTGCCAGGTTGCGCCACTCTTCTTTAGAAGCGGCATTTTCGTAAAGATATACCGGGATGCCGAGTTCTTCGCCGACCCTCTTTCCCAGTTTGCGTGCGTATTCGGCACATTCTTCCATGGTCATTCCCGAGATCGGGATGAAGGGGCAAACGTCAGTGGCGCCCATGCGGGGATGTTCACCATGGTGTTTGCTCATATCGATCAGCTCGGAGGCTTTCCTGATGGCTTGAAAAGCGGCTTCCACAACGGCTTCTGGTTCTCCGGCCAAAGTGAAAACGGTTCGGTTGGTGTCAGCGCCGGGATCCACATCAAGCAAAACAGCATTCTTAACAGAGCGAATAGCAGACGCGATGGCTTCCAGAACAGTTTTGTCCCTGCCTTCGCTGAAATTGGGCACGCATTCCATAAGTTTCATGATTCACCTCTTGTACTGGTTCTGTGTATTTTAACTTTGATAATCTTCTTGTCTGTGGCTTGCAGCACCTGAATGCGGTATGCATCCACATTCACGATCTGGCCTTGGTGTGGGATGCGGGCCAGTCTGTCCAGGATCAGCCCTGCCACAGTTTCGTAATCGCCCTCAGGAAGGATGATTTCGTATTCGTCGGCCAGATGGTCGATTTCGATATCCGCCTGGACCAGCCAGGTGTTGGGGGAAACCTGCTCCACTTCCGGGATTTCCTCAGCTTCGTCATATTCGTCCGCGATGTCGCCAAAGATCTCTTCCAAAATGTCTTCCATGGTCACGATCCCGGAAGTGCCGCCGTAGGCATCAACCACGATGGCAATGCTGCGATGGTTTTTCTGCATTTCGCGGAGCAGTACGTCCAGATCGGTGTTTTCCGGAGTGAAAAAGGGTTTGTGGATGAGTTTGCTGACCACGGTGTCCGGTGTGAATTCACGTTTGAGCGCATCATAGATTATCAGCACGCCCTTGATATCGTCAAGATCTTTTCCGAACACAGGGTAGCGTGTGTAGCCTTCCTCCTTGGCTATCTCTATGGCCTCTGCAACCGTCGCGGTTTCAGGGATGGCAACCAGTTCCGTGCGCGGGACCATTACGTTGCGCGCCACCTGTTCAGTGAAATCCAGCGCGTCTTCGATCATTTCTATCTGCGGTTCGTCGGCTTCATCAGCCTCCGTGAGCGATAGCAGGTAGGAGAGATCGTCCTTCGTGAGATAGTTGAAGTTATTTCCTTCTGTTATCTTCAGCCATTTGCGCAGAACCGAGTTCAGCCAGGAAATACCCATGACCAGGGGTTTGAAAAGGAAGTAAACGAAACGCATGAAAGGATAAACAACCGGTACGAGAGTGTCAGCGTGATCTCGGAAGATGGATTTGGGGACAACTTCACCAAATACAAGCACCACTGTGCCAACGACAAGGGACGTGTAGCGCGCGTCAAAGCCGGTGATGTATCTGCTTGCCACATAGGTGGAAAGGGTGGACATGAGAATAATCACGACGTTGTTTCCTATCAGGCTGGTGCCCAAAAGCTTGTCCGGTTTGCGCAGGCTGGCGAGCAGCTTGGCCGAGGATTTATCCTTTCTGGCCTTTCCTTCCAGTTCGAGCATATTGATTGAGATGATACCGTTTTCAAACCCGGCAAAAAGGAATGCCAATCCCAGAAGGACCAAGAAAATCAAGCTCCAGAGAAGTATTTCAGAGACAGACAATTTATCCATTAACTTTTTCGTTGCGCCAGGCGATCCGCAGGGCCTGGATGAACTCATCAATGTTGCCAGACAAAAAAGAATCAAGATTGTAGCTTGTCAAGTTTATTCTGTGGTCGGTGACCCGGGATTGGGGGAAATTGTAGGTGCGGATTTTAGCGGAACGGTCCCCGGTGCTGACTTGGGCCTTGCGTGAGCGGGCGATTTCCTGTTCCTGCCTGCTGATTTCAGCATCGAGTAATCTTGAGCGAAGGACTTTCATTGCCTTCACTTTATTCTTGAGCTGGGATTTCTCGTCCTGGCAGGTGACAACGATCCCGGTGGGCAGATGGGTGATGCGTACTGCTGAGTCTGTGGTGTTAACGCTTTGCCCGCCGTGCCCCGAACTGCGGTAAACATCAATGCGCAGGTCGCTGTCCGCGATCTCAATGTCGATATCTTCAGCTTCAGGCAACACAGCCACGCTCACAGCTGAAGTGTGGATGCGACCTCCTGATTCTGTTACCGGAATGCGCTGCACGCGGTGAACACCGCTTTCAAAGCGCATCAGGCCATAGACTTCCTCACCGCTGAGCATGAAAATGATTTCCTTGTAGCCTCCCAAACCAGTCTCGTTGAGGTCCAAAAGCTGATGTTTCCAGCCTTTCATCTCCGCGTAATAGCTATACATCCGGTAAAGGTCGGCCACGAAAAGCGCGGCTTCCTCACCGCCTGTGCCGGCGCGAATCTCGACGATGGCGTTTTTGCTGTCGTTGGGGTCGCTGGGGATTAGCAAATCTCGGAGTTTTAGTTCGCTTTCCGTTATCCTGACTTCTAGGTTCTCAAGTTCCTGGTGCGCCATGTCGGCCATTTCAGGGTCGGTCTCTGTTTTTAGCAAGTGTTCCGCGCCATGGATCTGGGTTTCCAGATGCAGATAGTGGTCCCATTCACCACAGATGGTAGAAAGTTCCTTGTTGCGGCGCATCAGCTCCTTGTAACGGCGAGGGTCGGCAAGCGCAGAGCTGTCAGACAACGTGTTCTGCAGCTCTTTCAGTTCCTGTTTCAAACCCTCCAGCTTTTCTCGGGGCAGCATATCAGTCGGTCATCACCTTCACGTTGTGTCCTTGCAGATCCATATCGAGAGCTGCTTTCATCGCCACCAGAGCGATTTCCACCATCTGGTCATCCGGAGGCTGCGTTGTGATGTGCTGTAGAGCCATTCCGGGAACGGTGAGTATTTTCACCACGGGATGTTTGAGGTTTTTACCGCTGAACTTGAGAATCTCGTAGCTCACCCCGGAAACCAGAGGAAACAGCAACAGATGATAGCCCAGACGCAGGGCTAATGGGACTTGGCTTTTAAGGATGAACAACGATACCAGTGTATCGATGATGGAAAAGAGGAGGATTGAGACCATCAGCACAAAGAAAATGAAACTGGTGCCGCAGCGCGGATGGATCGTAGTATTACTCTGTATCGATGCTATGTCCAGTCCAGTTTCTTTTTCGTAGGCGTTTATGTTCTTGTGTTCCGCTCCGTGGTATTGAAACAGTCTGTGGATGTCTTTCAACCGGCTGATCAGCCAGATGTAGAGCACAAAAAACACGATACGGATGCTGCCGGCAAAGAGGTTGAAGTAGAAATTCTGCTTGGAAAGTCCGATCCAGTCTGCGATCCGATAAGGCAACCAGGCAAATAGAACAAAGGCCAATCCAAAGGCGAACACATAGCTAATCAGGTTTTCGGCCTGTTCGGTGGCCTTGGATTTTTTCTTCAGTTCCTTGCCTTTGTCCGCTTGTTCCGCCATGATATCCAATTCAGCACGGTTCGCAGAGAGGGTGATGGTCTTTATGCCGAGTACCATCATCTCGATAAGGGATACAAACCCTCTCACAAGGGGCAATCCCAGAAAACTGCCCTTCTTGGCCTTGCTGGCAAAGGGCTGTTTGTAAAGCTCGATCGTGCCGTCTTTCCTGCGGAGGGCGGTGGCCAGAGAGTCCGGCCCGCGCATCATTACGCCTTCTATTACGGCCTGCCCTCCCACGCTGATCTCTTTTTTTGGTTCCATTCTTCAATCCATTATCTGCTGATTGTTTTTCGGGGATATAAAAAAACCATTTCCCAAGCCTGGGGCTGCGGAGAAATGGTAGTATTGGAAAGGATTGCTATTTGTCCGATTTGACGTTGTACTTCTTGTTGAATTTTTCCACACGTCCGGCAGTGTCGATGATTTTCTGCTTGCCGGTGTAGAAGGGATGGCAGACGTTGCAGATATCAACTTGCAGGTTGCCCTTGGTGGAACGGGTCTTGAATTCATTTCCACAGGCGCAACGTACCATTACCTCTTCGTATTTGGGGTGTATTCCCTGTTTCATTTATCTTGCTCCTTGACTGAGAGATTGAATTTAAAGTCAGGATTTTAGCAGGGGGAGATATGTCAACTGCTTTTTTTCCGTTGATTTCTATTCCATTATACCTGTGGGTTCTCATTTGCTTTATGACGGCCAGAGTTTGTTACAATTCGTTGATGGATTGATGTTTTGAGATTGATACCGGATTAGGTTAAGGGGCGGAATGGCAAAAAATCCACAGACGGC
>JAAYWB010000013.1 GCA_012516855.1 Candidatus Cloacimonadota bacterium | reverse complement strand
GCGATCAACAGTATTCCCGGAACCAGGGGCAGGGAGAATCTGGCGATCTCAGCGGCTTCCGGCCAGGAGAAATCAAGAATTAAAAACTTCCGGGAAGACAGCGTGTAAAGCACTGTGGAGCAACTTGCCCCGCAAATATGGCCCCAGAGGATGCCCTTAATGCCCATCCTGAGTACCACCACGAACAGAACTGTGCTGAGCAGCTTTACCAATACCGTGATCACATTGAACAATACGAAACGGCCGGCTTTTTTTTCATAACGGGGCAAGATGCTCAAATAGGTGGAAACTGCCGAGATCACCGCCCAAAGCAACCCCAGACGCAGTTCCGGCAGGTAATTCCCCCGGGGGAACAGCAGCGCGTGCGCCGAACCCTGAAAAACCAAGCCCAGTGCCGCGACCACCAATGCCGAGGCCAGGGTCAGATACAGCCCGGTGGAGATCAGTTTCTGGCGACCCCGCAGGGACTCCCGGTCGAAAAAGAACCTGCCCACAGCTCCATAGAACTCCAAGTTGATGACATAGGTCAGAAAGCCCACCGTGGAAAGGATCAACTCCGCGATGCCGTAATCCGATTGGGAGAGTACCCTCACATAAACCGGGACAAGCAGGAATCCGGCAAACTTGGTGAAGACTGGCAAAAAGCCGTAAAATGAGAATGACTTTATAAATTCCCGTAAGGTCATAGCTGTAATCTATTCATTATACAGTAACCGGTTGAGTCCGTTAATCGTTTTAATACAAATCAGAATCCAAAAAGCGGTAATGCCAGTTCCGAATATCACTGATGCCGTCCTGGCCGGTAAAATCGATAACGCCAAAATGGGTGGTCACTGTTTCCTCCCTAAACCCTATCTTTTCGAGGATCAGATGCTCCTCTGTGTGGAGATTTGACCAGAGGTTCACCGCCTTGAACCCGCTGGCCAGTAGATGGCCAGCCAGCCCCCGCAGCGCGGTTTCCCTGGGTATCCGCGAATCTCTTGGAAAAAACAGCTCCATTAGGTCCGCATCGGTATCCGCGTAGCTTTTGTAAATGGCGTAACATACTGGTTCCCCGTTCAAACTGCCACGAAGTAAGCGGTAACGCTTGGCGGGATTATTCACCAGGCGCCACATCAAATACTCCCTGCTCCTTTCAAGATGGTATTTATCCTTGGTAACTACGCAGCTACTGAGTTGGTTTAAACCTGACGCATCAAGGTCAGACACCGTAATCACTAAACCTGCATCTTGTGAAACCTGATGCTTGAGGCTTGATCCCGTCAAACGGAAATTGGTCAACAATCCAACATCATTCCAGTCCAGATACTTGCGATATGAATAATGCGAGTTGTGATTGGCAAAGCCAAAGATACAGTCGAAGCCCATTTCCCGCATTCTGACATGCAAAGCCCGGTTCACCTCCAAATAATAACCCCTGCCCTGATACGCGGGATGGGTGAAACCAGCATTCATCAAACCAGAATTTAGTTTCTGTCCGGATGGGGAGATCAGTGTCCTGGGCGATACTGTGTAAAAGCAGGCCACATTCCCATCCTCCTCGATGTAGGCGGCAATGATCCTGCTTTGGAGAGGATTCTGATTTAGCCACCAGCTCCACAGCTCTGGATTGAATTCTCGGCCGAACGCAGCACTCCAAGACAGACCCAAGCTCTCAAGAGACAGGGGATCATCCCACCAGAATTTCACCTTAGGCATTTTCAATTCCTGTCAAAAAGAAGCGTAAAGGCCTCCGCGTACAGCACACCGATCCGCGAGCCCCTGTAAGCTGCCAAACCGGTTACAGCATGAATGCTGCGGGGCAGAGGATCCGGCATCAGTTCGGTATCGTACATCCTGACCATTTCCAGTTTACGCTCCATGAATTCAGTGATATCCACAAAAGTATTTGGAATAAATACCATTTCCGGCAAAGCTGGGGCAAATTCTGTTTCCGAAAGGGTTTCATACATCAGAATCCGTTTAATGTATGGCATGCGGAAACTCTTGGTGGTCGCGTAAGCGGAAGTAAAACCGATTCTGTGGTCTGTGTGGACGTCGCTGCGGTTGGGAAGATATATAATCTCGGGTTTCCACTCCGATACTACCGCATCGATTGCCCCAAATATATCTCTGACATCCAGAGTGTCCAGCATTTGAGTGGGCAAACCCAAATCCCTGAATGCTGTAAATCCATAGGCGGATGCAATCTTGGCAATCAGCGCTTTGCGGTTATCCAACTTTTCCTGGCTAAATCCATGCGGATGCTCGATTGTCGCGCCAGTCAAATTCAACCAGTAAATTTCGTTGCCCATTGCCCGCTGCTTGATTATTGTGCCACCGCAGCCGTATGTCTCGTCATCGGGATGCACAGAAATGAAAAGTACTCTTTTGTTCACGGTTGATCCTCCATTTTCTTTATTTGTCTTATCACTCTTGCTGGAATGCCACCAACCACCGTATAAGCAGGAACATCACGCGTTACAACAGCATTGGCCCCAATCACACTGCCACTTCCTACCTGAACCCCAGGCAGGATGAACACGTTGGATCCTATCCACACATGATCACCGATCACGACATTAGCTTCAACAGCTTTCCTAAGGTTCTCCGGACCTGTAGCATCATCCGGGTGATGTGAAATTGCGTGGATATTCACATTATGGCCGATGGCGCACCATTCTCCTATGATTACTCTTGAATTGGGGCCAGTAGATATCTTGCCCGAGTTGAAATATGAATTTGCCCCTATTTGTATGTTGCCTTTAAAAACAATATGGGGAAGGTACCCCAGTCTGGCTTGGGGGTGAATATCAAATTGCTGACGATACATCTTGTCTTTCTCACTATCTGAGGCTGCTTCTAATGACTTATACAATCTGGCTTTCAGAATTTGGATCAGACTCATTTTTTACCCTGCTATTAATCATTATCTTGCTACAAAACTCGATACAAGAACCTTATATGGTATTGATTAGATTTTCATACCCCGGTACTTTCTCCAGATAGCCCGCTTCCACCGCTGCCGCTATTGTGCGGCAGGGCAACTGCCGTTCCAGAACCTCTTCCCGGGTCAGGGTCTTGAAATCAAGTTCGGGATACTGGCCCTTTAAAGCCCGCATCAGCTTCATGTACACGTTTGGCCAGGTGCTGAGCGCCCTACCCTGTCTGCGGAATTTCTGGTTGAACAGCTTGATGTATTCCCGGCAGTCATTCAGATAAGCCTCAGTTACCTTGATACGGCGGCGGAAGGCATGGATCTCTTTCACTATCGAATTGTCCGGAGTAAACTTCGGCATCACTTTCCGTCTGGCGATGTACTTGTTTAGTTTGGAATTGTAGTAGATCACCACATCATCCATGTTGCCGGTGAAACCGGGCAGTAGCACCTTGAGCTTTGCTTTCATGTCTATTTATCCACGAATTGCACTAATTTACACGAATACAGTATGTTAATCATTATCTGCATGATACTCTCTGTACCTTCTCGAAAACATCAGTCTATATGTTCTTACTAACAAGTTTTTCGGGATAATCAAGATATATCGTGTTTACTCCCCACTCTGTGCTCAGATACCATCGCTTGCGATGCCGTTGCGCCTCCCAGCAAAACGCTGACTATCGCAACCAGATCGTAAGCGGATGTTATCGGGGAAGGATTGAGGAGTGTCAAGCCTGGATCCTGTAACCCTGAAGTTTATTCGCGTGCGCAGCGGCTGCCTCGGGATACCTTTCCTTCCACTGATCACACACCTGTTTGTACACAGTTGGCAGATGCACCTTGGTTCCGATATAGAATGGGTTGTCACAATTTCGGGCAAAACTTTTCTTAAACGTATAGATGCTGTCTCCGCGGGCTATGCTGGCCCCCATGGAGTAGATGTCAAACCCATGCTCACAAAGGTATTTGACCAGCTCCCAGCGCTGGAAAGTGTT
>JAAYWB010000012.1 GCA_012516855.1 Candidatus Cloacimonadota bacterium | reverse complement strand
CCCCAGATCTGCCGCAGCCACGGCAACCAAAAAACACCACCTCCGATCAACAGAATCAGGGCACGGTCAGGGAAGACCCGCGAAAAATGAACCTTCCCGGAGAACAGACCTATCAAACCCCGGGCACCAAACCTGCCAGAACCGCCCCTCCGCCAGACGCCAGCAAATTCGTGCGCGTTCCGGGCGGAATTTTTGGCTTTGGCCGGCTGAAGGACAATCCCAATTCCAACACCTCCCAGGACGGTTTCTGGATAGGAAAATATGAAGTTACCCAAAGCGAGTGGGAAGAATTCATGTCCACGCCCTATCTTTATGGCACCCGGGCAGGCAATCTGCCGGTGGAGAACGTTAGCTGGATAGACATCATCCGATATTGCAACGCCCGCAGCGAAAGAGAAGGGCTACAACTGGCCTACAGTATAACTGGCGGGGCTGCGTCTGTGACCTGCAACTTTTCGGCAAATGGTTACCGCCTGCCCACTGAAGCCGAATGGGAAATGGCCGCCAAAGCCGGGACATTGCTGGATTACAGCGGGTCAGACGATGCCAACGACGTTGCCTGGCATTATGACAACAGCAAGCTTCGCTACCGCGTCGGCGGCGGAAAGAAAGCCAACTCCTACGGTATTTATGACATGAGCGGCAATGTGGCGGAATGGTGCTGGGACTGGTATGATGCCAAATACCCAAGCAAACTGTTGGAGTTCAACAATCCCCGGGGCCCGTCCAGCGGTAGTCAGAAGGTGATCCGCGGCGGCAGCGTGAAAAACGGGATCGGCACCAACCTGGGCATCCTCTACCGCGACAAGGGCAATCCCAACAAAGGTTTGCCTTATGTGGGCTTCAGGCTGGTCCGCAGCCGCTGACGCCTATTTGACCAGGATCATTTTCAGGGTTTTACTGTAATCCCCGCTCTGCAGTCTGTAGAGGTATATTCCGCTTCCCACCTGCTTTCCGGCGCTGTCGCTGCCATCCCAGACGCTCTGATGGTCACCTGCGGGCAGATGTTCCCTCACCAGTTCCTTCACCAACTGCCCTTTCAGGTTGTAGATACCGAGGCGCACCTCGTTCGGCACGGCGAGGCTGTAGCGGATGGTGGTTTTGGGGTTGAAGGGATTGGGATAGTTCTGATACAGCGCGGTTTGCGGCAATCCCGGCAGTCCGGGGTCCTGGGCTGAGGTGGAAGTTCCGCAGATCAGCCTGATATTGTCGAGGGTCCAACCCGGGTCTGTAAGTTCAATGTGGGTTGACTGATCCACGAGGCGAAAGCGCAGCCAGAAGCTTTGCCCGGCAAGGGCGTCCAGCGGAACAAGTTCTTTGCTAAAATGATCGTGGCGGCCGGATTTCGTCCACCAAACCGTCCAGTTGAGGTTGTCGGTTGAGGTTTCCACCGTCACCGGATCGAAATTCCACTCGGTGTAGAGATGGGAATCGAAAGTAAGCATGGCAGAGGTTCCAGAAGGCAAGGTAAGCCGATGTGTGGGCTTTATCCAGACATCACAGTTGACGGCGTAGAATCCGTTTCCGCCCCAACTGTCGGTGATGGCGTAACCAGCGGACGAAAGCTCGTTTTGCAGTACCCACGGACCTTCGATGGTCCAACCGTCAGTGCCGGATTCCCAGTCTTCAGCAAATAGCACTTCGGCGGGGCTGAGTTCCAGCAGAAGGTTGTTCACGCCGGGAGAAAGTTCCACTGTGCCCAGCCAGGGATAGTAGCCCTCGGCGTAAACCCGCACGGGATATTCGCCCTCAAAACCATTATAAACAAAGTGTCCGTTCACCGCCAGGGTGTCCGGGAAAACATCCCCGATAACGATCTGGGCAGCGATGTCGGCTCCGCCGCTTAGCACCCTGCCGCTTAGGCTGGCTGGCTCGCGCGGCTGCATCTGCACCTGGATCTGGGTCCAGTTGTTGTTGTAAACCATCTGGTTCGGGATCACGGTGTCCCAATAGCCCTTTTTGCGGAAGCGGAGGTTGTAGGTTCCGGTTGACAACGGCTTGTAAAACCTGCCTGTACCAGGATTTGAAGTGCGGGGCACGAACCAGGGCGCGTGAAATCCTTCCACGATTATTTCGGCTTCCAGGGGCGCGCCGGTAACGGCATCGCTGATGTTTCCGGTGAGCATGGAACTGGAAGGAACGGCCTGGGAATAGGGCAAAGTGCGGTTCAGCATCCAGTAAACAGCGTTCCGGCAACGCTGGACGGTGTTTTGCATCAGCGCTTCGTTGGGTTGGAGATTCGCGGTCCCGCATTCGATCAGAATCTGGAAGGTGCCATACTGCTTGTACATCCAATCGTGAAACGCTCCTTTACGGCTGAGATTGGGAAACGCGTCATAAGTGCCCGTTCCAGCCTCATTGACTATCTGGTTGGCGACTCCGGAACAGATTGTTTGGGCAAAATTAAAGTCCGGGGAGGGGCGCACGTTCTTCCAGTTGAAAGGAACATAGCATTTCTCGCTGAGGGTGCCCCTGCGGGAGGAATGCCAACAAATTGAGTAAACAAAGGGATATTGGTCACAGAGGTTTTTTATTGCCTGGATTTCGCTTTCGCTCATCTCTCCGGGCCCCCTATAATAGTCATAAGGTTCGATCTGGTCAACCGTGGGCGGTTGCAAAAGCGTGTCGCCATGGCACCAGTTGAAATCGAAGTTACGATTAATATCGACTCCGTCGACGTCATAACCCACCAGGACAGTGTAATCGAAGACCCCGTTCATATTGTTGTCCCGCTTGTTCTTGCGATATGAGGTGTCGAGATTGGCTGTTACAACGTTATGCCCCTCGGGATTTAATGTGGGCACGAACCACATGTCCAGAAAGTTGATCCACTGCATATAGGGCATCTGGTCGCGATTGGCCAGAATTTCGGCAATGTTGTTCATCGTGATTTGCACGCCCAGAACTTCCTCCGCGTGCACTTGCCCCACAAAGAGCAGCGCCGGCTCCTCCTCGTCCTGGTCAACGTTGTCGGAAATGCGCATGGCGTATATCGGCAGATGATCCTGCTGAGAGAAACCTATCTGCACTATTTTGGCGATGTCCGGATGCTGGGTTTGATGATCGATCAGCATCTGCGAGATCTGAGCATAGGTGTAGTAGCATTCCGGCAAAGTCCCGCCCTGGGCCCAGAGCGCGGCCACAAAGACAAGCAACGCTGCAATCAGCAGTTTTCTCATTATTGGTCTCCAAACATTTTGGTAGTTTTCAATTAATGCAATTCTTATTCCATTTTAGGAGCGGCTCTCCCCATCATTACAGCATCAACAGGATGGCTCATGTTGCGCAGGAGTTGCCGCGGCTGCCGTTACCCCAGCGCAAGGCTCCCCGCGAACAAGCGAAGCAATGTCAGCTCGCCGTTAAGGCCCTGTCGAGTGTCCCGGACTCGCCTCCCGCACAATGCCCGCATTTGATGCGAGTATCATGCGCGGGGCGTGGGAGAGCGATGGAAGCGAGCGTTCAGGGCCTGACTGGCAGGACATTGCGGTGGCCAAGCAGTTAAGGTTCTCTTTCCAATCAAGTGGGTGTGGGCACCCAAGCAGGGGGCAGCCCGGAAGGCTATGCCAACCCAACACGAAAAGAACCATACGGAATCATTACGGTCTTCATCAGTAACGATTCCGTATGGATAATGCAATGATCAAAGGGGATCAGAGGCGGAATTTTGTGGTGACGGTCACCGATATGCTTTTGGTGCGGGTGTCGGTGTTGTAATAGCCGTAGTCCGAAACATCGGTGGAGTAGGGCTCGGTGATCTGGAACACGCCGCTTCGGGCGCTGCTGAGCTTGCCCAGCCTGGCTTTGGTGGCGCCCACGATCTCTTTGGCGCGGTCCATGGCATCGGCTGTGGCGGCGCCGATCATCTCCTTCTTGAGTTCGGGCAGCTTGGAATAGAGATATTCCAAGTTCGACTGCTGCAGCACGATGGAGCGTTCGGCAAAGAACTCCGGATCGAGGGCGATTTCCTCAACCTTGTGTATGTCGTTGCTGATAACATAGAGCATCTGGTCCACGCTGTAGCCGGTCATGTTGCCGTCGTTGTCGTAATGCGGTGCGCTGGTAGGTGGCTGGATGTTGATGTCCTTGGCGGTGAGGCCTTTGGAAAGCAGCAACGCCTTGAAGTCGTTCACATCGCGGTTGAGGCTGGTATAGGTTTGCATCAGCCCGTCCACACCGGTGTTTTTTTGCATGGAGAGGGTCCACTTCACGAGGTCGCTTTCAAAGGTTTTGCTGGCATAACCCACTACCTGCAGGTTGTCGTTTTCTAGCCGGCTTTCCATGTGGAAATATCCAAAGACAGCCAGTCCCAGCACAAAACAGACGCCGGCCATCAGCCAGCCCCGGTGCGGGGATTTGTCTTTGCCCATGGCTTCCCAAACGGCCATCACAACGATGGCGACAAGAGCTATCCAGAGAGGGTTGAAACTCATCTGAGCCTCCAAATGACGTTATTGTTAAACAAAATAATCCGAAAAACGGCCCTTGGCAATTATTTCCACTGACCTTTGCCGGCCTTCGAAAACGAAGCGCAGGGAAAGATTCATAATTCTGTCCGGAAGGTACCTCGCCGCCAATTCCGGCCATTCGATCAGGGTTACGCCGGAATCGATGAGGTCGGTTATGCCCAAATCGAGGAACTCGGCTTTATTTTTCAGCCGGTAAAGGTCAAGATGATAGAATGGAAACTTGCCGCCAGAATACTCTTTGAACAGCACAAACGATGGACTGTCAACCAGATCGGTGATTCCAAGCTTCGCTGCCAGGGCGCGGGCGAAAAAGGTCTTGCCGGAGCCGAGGTCTCCATACAGGCAAATCACGTCGCCAGGCCGCAGCAGCGGGGCGATGAAGGCTGCCAGGTCCCGGGTGTCCTGCTCTGAATCAAGTTTGATGGTTTTGGGTTTGGTCACAGGTGGCTCCATATATCATTTTGAAACATAAGAAAGCCTGTTGGCGGTGAAGGATCCAATCGCGGTTTTCTTGAGGGACGGAGAAGGTTTTGACCGCATATTTTCAGAAAAGAAAGTCCCAAAAGAGCCTGCGGGCATCTTTTGGGACAATCATCAGGCTTAATCTTGAAGACAGGGTGATTCTCAGCGGGACGCGCGTCAATCAGATTTTAAGGCGTTTGCTCCGGCAGGTTGCCACAGGCAGGATCATTTCCTCCATGGAAACGCCGCCGTGCTGGAAGGTGCCGTTGTATTGCCTTTGATATTGGTGGTAGGAATTGGGATAGACGAAATAATAGTCGTCCTTGGCAAAGATGAAGTTGTCCACTATGCTCTTGATCGGCAGCCCGTATTCGGAGGGTTTTTTCACATAGATGGCGTGGCGGTCGTTGGCGCTGAGGTTCTTGCCTTCCTTGTAGCGCACGGTGATGGAGGTGTCGCGGTCTCCGATAACCTGGGTGGCGCGGTTAACCTTGATGGAGCCGTGGTCGGTGCTGATAACGCAGATGGCATCCTGTTTGGCGATCAGCTTCAATGCCTCGTAGAGCGCGGAATGCAGGAACCAGTGTTTGGTGAAGGCGCGCAGGCCTTCCTCGTGGGGGATGGTTTCCTGGAGGATTTGGTCGCGGGAACGGTGGTGTGCCAGCAGGTCGAGGAAGTTGTAAACCAGCACCACCAGTTTTTCCTTGTTCCAGGTCTCGATCTTGCGAAGCACAAAGTTGCCTTCATCCATATTGAAGATCTTTACGTATTTGGAGCTGGGATCAAGGTTGTAGCCAAGTTCGGCGATATGCTCATCGAGCAGTTGGTGTTCGTTGCGGTTGCGGGAATTGTCCATTTCGCCGCTGCCCACCCAGTATTCAGGGAAGCGTTTGGCGATGTCCTGCGGCGGCAGGCCGCTGAAAATGGAATTGCGGCTGTAGGGCGTGGCTGTTGGCAGGATGGAGTAATAGAAGTCAAGCTCTTCGTCGAAGAGTTCCTTGATATATGGCTGGATGGACAGATACTGGTCGAGGCGCATGCAATCTATGATGATGAAATAGACCGGCACGCGGGTTTCAAAGTGGGGCGCGACGTACTGGGAAACCAGGTCGAATGAAAGGTTTGGACGGTCATCTGTTTGTAGCCAGTCGCGGTAATTGCGTTCCACGTAGTTGGTGAATTCGGTGTTGCAATTGCGTTTTTCCAAAAAATGGGTCTGGCGAAGCCCATCGTCGTTAACTTCGTCGATCTGTATCTCCCAATAGGCCATTTCACGGTAGATGCTGGCCCAGTCTTCCCAGCCGGGGTTGTCGAAGAGGCGCTGGTTGAGCTGGGCGATGTAACGGGTGTACTGTTCGCCGATTTGGTTGGCGCGTATCTGGTCGGCCTGGAAGATCTTTTTGATGGCCATGATGATCTGGTTGGGGTTGATGGGCTTGATCAGGTAATCGGCTATCTGCGAGGCGATTGCCTTGTCCATCAATCCTTCTTCCTCGCTTTTGGTGACCATAATGATCGGGAGGGAGGGATTTACACGTTTGATCTCCTGCAGGGTGGCGAGCCCATCCAGGCCGGGCATCATCTCGTCCATGATCACCAGATCGTATTTATTTTCAAGCGCCTTGTCGATGGCGTCATTACCATTGTTGCAGGTATCCACCAGGTAATTGCGTTCTTCCAGAAAAAGCACGAAGGGCTGCAGAAGATCGATTTCGTCATCGACCCAGAGGATTTTCATTTGCTTGGCACGTTTCATGGGGATTCCTCCTTGTTGAGTTCATTTTCGAAACTGCGCTGGCGTTCGCGGACCACGTTTTTCACGTGTTCGGGGTCGGCGTCCTGAAAAAACAGGGCCAGCTTGTAGTTGAGTTCAGTTCTGGAGCAGTTGAGAATGCCGGTCATCCGTTCCAGATACTGGTCGATGAACACTTTTTTGGGATCAATTTCCTTTTCCTTTTCTTCCTTTTTGAGCTCTTTGATGTGATTGCGCAGGTCTTTGGTGGGCATTTCCTCAGCTTTTTGCACCCATTCGTCGCGCAAGGCCCAGTCAGCTTTCCGCACCAGGGGCTGGATCATCTGGAGACGGTCGAAACCGATTTCGCGGATGGTGCCCTCGTCAACGTCCATCTCATCGATAAAAACGTCAAACACTGCCGCCAGCTTGCCGGCCAGGGAACCGCTGAGGCTGTATTCGGATTCCACAAAGTCTTTGAAAGACTCGTATCCTTTCATGCGGAAGATCTTGCTGCGCTTGATTTCCGATAACAACTGGCCGAGGCTGACGAAGTTTTCCTCCAGCTTTTCCTTGAGGTTTGCCACGGCGGAGAATTTTTCGGCCGGGGTCATGGTTTCAAGATGTTCATATTTTGCAATCATCTATTTTAGTCCTTATGATTCTGAAATTGGGTAGTAAACGTTTTCCTCGCCGGGGAAGGCGCCGGAACGCACCTCGGCGCAATACTTATTCAGGGCTGAAGTGATGGTCTCGTCCAGGCTGGCATAGGATCGAACAAACTTTGGCTGCAGGTCAGAATGGCCCAGCAGGTCGTGATAAACAAGCACCTGGCCGTCGGTGTAACGTCCCGCGCCAATGCCAATGGTGGGGATGGATACGTTTTTGGATATTTCTTTGCCCAAGCCTTCAGGGATGCCTTCCAGCACCAGCATGAAGACGCCTGCCTTTTCCAGGGCCAGGGCCTGGCGCAGCAAGGTTTCATGGGCTTCGGGGGATTTGCCCTGCACCCTGAAACCTCCGAAGCGGCGCACGCTTTGCGGAGTTAGGCCAATGTGGGCACAGACGGGGATTTCGCATTCCAGGATGGCAGCTATGGCTTCCAACCGCTCTTCCGAACCCCCTTCCAGCTTCACGGCATCCGCGCCGCCTTCAATGATCAGGGCGGCAGCGTTGGCCTTGGTGTCGTCCAATCCCAAATGGTAGCTCATGTAGGGAAGGTCCGCGATCACAAAGGATTGCGGCGCTCCCCGGCGCACTGCGGCGGTGTGGCTGACCATGTCGTCCATAGTTACCTTCAGCGTGTTTTCATAGCCCAGAACCACCATTCCCAGGCTGTCGCCAACCAGTATGATGTCGATCTCACTGGCCGCCGCGCAACGCGCCATCGAATAATCGTAGGCCGTTACCATTGTGATCTTGGTGCTCGCCTCTTTTAGTTCAAGGAACGAATGCACGTTTTTAAGACTGCTCTTTTTCATATATCTGTCCTTGCCCGGCTACTGACTCCGGGATGTATTATCAATGTTTCCCAAATCGGCAGGTACAGCTTCCTGTTTTCCAATATTTCTGCAGAATGGTGCCGGGGAATTGAGAAAAATACAAAAAGACAGAACTCAATCCAACCTATATCTTCACCGCAACGTTCGGAAACTCGCAGCAGGAAGTTGGTTTGAGTTCCATTGAAGATCTGAGCCACAATTCCCCAAGGCAGAACCGCGTCAACCTTTTTCTGCTTCAGACAACTTGTTTCTTGCGCCAAAAGGAATTAAACATGCTGAAACTACGCTTCAAGCCGCTGCTTCTATTGTCCGAACTCAATTCCCGTCACCGGATTCGTTGGCGTCGCCCTCAGGCTCGAAGAAATCGTCGCTTTCCTGGCTGTCCTCACGGCTGAGGTAATCTCCGGCAAAGCCACCTTGGTTGATGACCATGTCGTAAATCACGCCTCCGTGCCGGTACCAACCCAGAAAACGTCCGTTAAGCCGGCCCTGGCGGTAGTTGGCACTCATCTGAGGAGCGCCGTCAGGATACCAGAGATACATGGGACCCTGCTGCAGACCGCGTAACAGACTCATCACACGGGATAGGTTACCATTTTCAAAGCGCTCATAGGCGATTCCCGTAAAAGGCGTTCCATCCTTTAGCCAGACCTCGTTTTCCAAAGTGATCTCGCCAATGGGCACAGCTATCTTGGGCAGTACGAAGGTGTTAACCAGTTCGTACTCGTCCGTGCTGCCCTGAGCGGCAAGCATGCCCATAACCGATAAGAAGACCAGCGTTAACAGCAGGGGAAAGTGGATGTTGATGTGTTTTCGCATTATCGCTTCCTATGAGTTGAATCTTTTAGCTATACACTATAGTATTCATCAGAGTGTCAGCACCATTCAGAATGGTGGGCAAAACGCTTGCCGGTCAGAACGTTACTTCTCCGGGACCGGGGATTTGTTTGATTGCCCCGCCTTCGTTCATGTCACGGCAAGGTCCGGCCTCGATTTCCCCGCTATCGGTGTATCCGCGCTGTTCCCAAAATCCGGGTACGTAGTATTCCATCAATTCCACCTTCACAACCGATTTGGCGGATTTGTAGCCCCAGAGATAGGGAATGAAAGCCCGCACCGGTCCACCATAATTTTCATCCAGATACTGGCGGTTAAAGCTGTGGGCGAGCAGGGATTTTTCCAAGCGGGTTATGTTTATGGGAATGGAGGTGTCGTAAACTTCACCCACCGACCAAAAGCGGACGAATTTGCAGCTTGGTTTGGCGCCCACCTCATCCAGCAGGGTGGAAAGCGCGACGCCCTTCCACAGACCTCTTGAAGACCAGCGGGTAACGCTGGTCAGGCGGCCGTCAACTTCTGTCTGGGGCAGGGCGTTCAGCTCTTCCCAAGAGAAGGAGCGAGGTTTGTCACAAGACCCGGTGACCGTGATCACCCAGTTTTCCCGGTCCAGTTTGCCGGGATGGCCTTCCGCCCAAAAGACGGGGGTGTTGATGTTGGCTAATGTTTTCAAGGTGTCTCCTTGCGTTGTTTTATCAGTTTTTCCGGTGCAGGCCTGGGTGAAGAATAACAGGCTTAAAACCAGGGATGGCAACGCCATGCGGGTCATATTATCTCATTGTGTTTAAGAAACAGGCTGGCGATGATATCCGTGGGCAGAATTGAGGGCGTGCCGCGTGTTTTGGCCAGGGTTTCGGCTGTTTTACCCAGCAGAAATGAAGCCTTGATCGCAGCGGAGGGAATGCTTTCATTTTGGGCAAGGAACGAACAGATGATTCCGGCCAGAACGTCGCCGCTGCCTCCGGTGGCCAGTCCGTCGTTGCCGGAAATGTTTACCAGGGTCTGATCAGAGTCGTGATAGACGCTGTAATGACTTTTCAGCAACACGCGCGCGGAACGTTCTTTCACAAAAGCCCGCAGGACACCAAGGCAGTCTTGCAATATCTCGTCTTTGCCGATCTTGGCCAACCGGGCAAATTCGCCCCAATGCGGGGTTAGCAACACGTTTGGTTTGGAAAGGTACTTGTATAAAGCCGGGTTTTCGGAAATTAGGGTTATCGCGTCTGCGTCAACCACCAGCGGGGCTTTTAGGTCCCTGAGCATGATCTTTAGCAATTGGAGGGCAAAATCGTCTTGCCCCAGCCCGGGGCCGATCAACACGGCGGAAGCCCCTTCCACAAGCCGCAGCAGCGCTTTGGTGTCCGGACATCCGGTTTTTGGACTTTCAGGAATCGTTCGGGACATGGCTTCCGTTAGTTTGAGCGCGTAAACGGCTGCCAGTTCCTTGCGATGAACCACATAGGCATAACCGCAGCCCGCGCGCAGAGCGGCATGGGCAGCCATCGCCGCGGCTCCAGTGAACCCCGGGATGCCTCCAAAAACGAAAACTCTGCCATAATCGTTCTTGTGCCTGTTCGCCAATCTCAGAGGCGGGCGAAAATCCTCCTCTTGGAAGAGCAAGACTGTTTCCAGGTTTTCATGCATGTAAGAAGGGATGCCGATATCCACAACGTGAATCTCGCCGCAGGCTTCCCTGCCAATGCCGGTGACGTGGCCGATCTTCATACTGTCCATGGTGATGGTGCCCTCTGCATAGATGGGATTCAGTCCGAAGCCCGTATCAGCGTTTAGCCCAGAGGGGATGTCCACAGAGACAGTTAAAGGCGAGTAGGAGTTGATGAGCTCGAAAAGTTCATCCAGCCAGGGTTTCAGATCTCCTTTGAAACCGATACCGAATATGGCATCTACCACAATAGATGAGTTTTCCAGGAAACTCTGGACAAGAGACAGGTTTTTGGAAGAGCTGACCTCGATGATGGGTATGCCGAGTTTTCGGCAGAGCTCCAGATTGTCTGTGGTTTCAGGGCTGGAACTGCCTTTGCCGACACAGATGATATTAACCTCGCAGCCCCAGTTTGCCAGCCAGCGGGCGATTACAAATCCGTCACCGCCGTTGTTGCCGCTGCCGCAGAAAACGCAGACAGGACCGGTCAGTTGCTTTGGATAGTGGTTGGCAATGATTTCGGCGCAGGCTTTGCCAGCTGTTTCCATCAACAACCGGGAAGGAAGGCCAAAGTCTTTGATGGCGCGATTGTCCAAGTCTTTCATCTGGGTGGAACTAAGCAGCGGGCGCATATTAACTCCTATTTGTAAAGTTCTTTTACAAGTTTGATTTCGAAGGTTGTGCCTTCATTCAGAGTGCTTTCCAGCACACGGATGTGACCTTTATGATATTCTTCGATGATGCGTTTGGCCAGGCTGAGTCCCAGACCCCAACCTCGGGTTTTGGTGGTCACGCCGGGTTCGAAGATTTTTTTCCACTGAGAGTGGGCAATGCCCTTGCCCTCATCGCGAATATGCACGTAAATGTGCTTTTTATTCTGGGTAGCAGTTATAAAGATGTTTCCGCCTTTTTGGGACATGGCATCTACGCAGTTTTTGATCAGGTTTTCCAAAGCCCATTTGAACAGGTCTTTGTCCAGCATCACCTGCACACCTTGGATCTTGGAAATCAGATGGATGTCGATGCGGGAGGCCAAATGGGGCATACGGGCCTGAAAATAGGAAACGCTTTCTTCAAGCAAAGCGTGGAGTTCCACCGGCTTGAGATTGGTCTGCGAGCCCACCTTGCCAAAACGGTTGGCATTGTAGCTCAGCAGGTTGAGGTCCGTGGTCATCTGGTCCAGAACCTTATCGTATTCTTTCTGGCTCATTGTGCCGGGAGGTGTGCTGCGCAGGCGTTCCAGCCAGCCCAGTAGCGATGTTATCGGAGTGGCGAACTGATGTGAGGTTTCCTTAGCCAGTCCGATCCAGAGGGTATCCTTCTCCGTGCGGTGCAGCAGAATCAGCCCATAGGCTCCAAAAGCCAGGATCAATATGAGCAGAAGCAGTTCCAGGATCACCAGGGAGCCGATACGGGACAATGATTTGGGCGTTGTGAAATAGATATATCCCAACTGTTCAGAGGCTTGGGCAAGCGGCACCTCGGTCATCCCGGACATTTTATCTCTTAGTAGTTTCCGGGCTTCGACCGGCGTCTGATCCCAGCTTAGATCTTCAGCTATGTCCACATTGCGCCAGTAGAGTGGCCTTTTCTCACGGTCAGTTACAACCACCGAATAGTCGATCCCCTTGATGAAATCCTGAAGTGACACAGGCCGCGCGATATAAACATAGTTGATCACTTTGCCGCCTTCGATCAGTTCGCTGCGGTTCATGCGCTCCATTTCCTGTCTAAGCAGCAACCTGTCAGCTTCGCTAAGGTCCTCGTAGCTTGTATCGGAAGAGACCTGCACCTGGTTCCAATACTGGGGAATGGTATCGGCGTCGGTGATGATCACCGGGATGGGATTTTTGCCGGGGAAATCCAGGAACATATAATCGCTGATGGCTTCCTGGAAATCGACCTCTTGCAGCAGTTCAAAGCGTTTGGAAGTGATCTCTGCCAGCATCTGGGTGTATTTCTCGGATTGCCTCAAATAGCTGTCTGTGTAAGCGATGTACTGGGCAAAAATGCGGGGTACATATTCTTGTTCGCGTTTGGCGTTTTTGATCAGGATCTGGGCATACACGGCAAAAGCCGCGAAAATCAGCAGCAGCCCCATGATCAGATAGAGGCGCAGGGCCTTGAAATTATCTGTCTTCTTTCGCGATATCCCAGAGGAGGTCGAGTTCTTCAAGGTTTGCCTCATGGATGTCGTCTCCGTTTTTCCGGTAGTGCTCTTCAATGAAGTTGAAACGTTTGTGGAATTTCCGGGAAGTTTCCTTCAAAGCGCTCTCGGCATCGATATGCAGCTTGCGAGCGAGGTTCACCAGCGTAAACAGCATGTCTCCCAATTCTTCCTTGATCTGTAGATGATCCTCGCTGGACAGAGCTTCGTCCAGTTCCTTGCGCTCCTCATCCAGCTTTGCCAATACGGGTTTCAGATTCGGCCAGTCGAAACCAACCGAAGCCGCCTTTTCCTGTGAACGCTGGGCGTGGATGAGCGCTGGCAGCGCTCTGGGAATTCCTTCCAAAACGCTCTTGCGGTCTTTCTTTTCACTTTTCTTCAAGCGTTCCCAGTTCATCTTTACGTTGTCCGCATCGTTAACCTCAAGCTGCCCAAACACATGTGGATGCCGCCGCACCAGCTTGTCATTTATGGCACGCAGCACGTCGGTGATGTCGAACCGCTGTTCCTCAGTCGCTATTTGGGCCTGAAAAACTATGTGCAGCATCAAGTCGCCCAGCTCTTCCATCAAGCCTGTCTCGTCTCCATCCTCGATTGCCTCCACAGCTTCGTATAACTCCTCGATGAAGTTTGGCACCAGGCTTTGAGAGGTTTGTTTGATGTCCCAGGGACAGCCGGACAGAGGTTCGCGCAGCTGCGCGATGATATCCACCAAATCTTGAAATTCTTTCATTGTTCCTCGTTTATACCCCTGGCGCGGGAGAGCATGTACATCAAGCTTAGCGTGATCCAAAAGGCCAGCGCCACCGAGTATTGCTGAATGAAGATATCGGTAAGGCAGGCGATCAGCAGGGCTATGACACCAATCAGTACAATGCGGTGGAAGTTGCCCGCGTCCGGTTTCACCACCCTCAAATAATACTTGCGTAAAACCGCCACGATCACGTAAAAGTAACTTATGAAACCAAATACACCCAGTTCCAGCCAGATCTTGAGCGGCAGGTTGTGGGAATGTTCAGCGTAGAGCATGTCCATCGGTACGGCGCCGGCGTACCAGTCTTTCCAGACGTCAATTCCAATTCCGAACCAGGGATGGCTTGCGATTTGCTGTAGTGAGTAATACCAAGCCAGAAAGCGGATGAAGATCGAATAGTCGAAAGTCAGTCCCAGTTCGATCCGGCTTACCATTGAAGACGGAATGATTAGTGGCACCAGCAATACAAGACCCATCCCAAACAGCCGCATCCGCTTCATTTTAAGCATCAGCAAAAAGAACCCGGCAAACACAGCCACCAGAGTGACGCGCGTGTAGGTGTAGAGCATGCCCAGCAGTACCAACAGAGCGCAAACATACCATAGATAGCGTTCCGACGTCTTACCGGCCTTCACTCCCAGGGCGATGCTGAAGAAGAAGGCCAGAAGGTAAAAACCGTTGATGGTCATAGCCGTGATCCAAAGCGATCCGCAGCGTTCACCCGGATTGAGGATGGCCATCGGCACACCTATCACCGCCAGAAAGGTCCCGATCAGCGCTATCGCCTTCAGCCACAGCATGTAATCCGTCTTCCGGGCGCTGCTATTGGCCGCGATCAGCATGGCGATAGCCGGCAATACTGCAGTGGACAGGAAATAAAGATATGCGTACCAATCACTCCGGGCTCTGGCGATTCCGTAAATAGCAGTGCCCATCAGCACTGCCAGTATCACGGGATAAGGGATAATGAGCTGCTTCAGCTTTCCGCGTTGGAATTCCAGCAGCAGTGTGAACAGCAGGATAAACAGCACACAAACAAAGGCTGTGGGCAGCGGTTTGATGAAAAACAGAGTCGAAAACAGCAGGCTGTTGCGCATGCTAACACCAAACAGCAGCACGGTTAGCAGCCAGGCGCTCAAAAACGCGCCAATGAAACCGAACTGCGGAAGTTCCATCCCCTGCGCGGCTGCCGCGGCTGCCAGCACCAAAGTAGCGGTGCCAAGATACGCAAGACCGGGGGCCAGATGCTTCAGGATCATTGTGAAAGCCCTGTCAGAGCTCTTTTTTGATCTCCTGCAGCCGCTCTTTGTTTTGGTCAAAGACGTTTTTGATCAACGTGAGGATCACCGCTGCCACCAAAGCCAGCCCGAAAGCAATCAGGCAGAGCATTGCCCGCTTGGGACGAACCCGCATCCCAGCTTCTCGCGGAGTGTCCAGAATGTCCAATGTGGGCATGTCACGCAGCTCTTCCAACCGGGCTGCCTCGAACTGAGGATAGAGGAATTCAAAGACTTTTAACTGGATTTCCAGGTTCATTTTCAGTTGGGCAAATTGGGTGCCGAGGCTTGGCAGGCTGTCTATATCGATCAAATATCGTGGCTTAAGCGCTCCGCTTCCGGCTTCCAGATCCCTGATCTGCCGGCCCAAAGCATCGCTGCGGGATTTCAATTCAGCTACAATCGGTGAGTCCGGCGCATAGTTTTTCCTCGCCAGTTCCAGCTCGATGTCCGTCTGCATCTTGGCTGCGATCACATCGGAATATGATGAGATCAGCGATTCCGTTTGAGTTTCGATATCGATGGCGTTGTGTTTGGTCTGGAAATCCTTCACCGCGTAAAGCAGGGAATCGATTTCCGCTTCTGTTTCGCGCACCCGGCCTTCCAGAAACTCGCGGTTCATCTTGCCCTTGGTGAGTTTCTGCTCCTTGTTGTAGATTTCCAATTTCTGCAGATAGTAGTCCACCATGTCGCGCGAAAGCTTTTTCCTCTTGGTTTCCGCGCTTACGCTCACCAGCCCCGTATCGGTGCTGTAGTCGATGCTCATGGTCTTTTTGCGCAGTTTTTTCAGGGCCAAGTCCATCGCCTTCAGCGAATCCTTTTCGGTTATCTTGTAATACTCGATAAGGTGGAAGCGGCGGATCACATCTTCGGAAAAACCTCTGGAGCGCATCGCAGAAACGGAGTTGATGGCATTTTGCGCGTTGTCGGAACCCAAAAGCTTGGAGGTGAGCCCACTCAAACCTTCAATGTTGAAAGGCAACGCGCTGGCCTGGTCTCCCACCACATAAAAACTGGCGCTGGATTCCCAGACTTGTGGAGTCAGCAGGCTGTAAATCACAGCCCCAATGCTCACCACAGCCACAAAGATGATGATGAACCTGCGGTTTTTTATCACTATTCTCAACAGTTCAAAGAAGTCGAACTCTTTTTTGTCCATGGCTTCCATCCTAGTTCAATCCAACCCTTATCTCAACTGGCGCCACCGAACTGGGCCAGATATCCCGTCAGGGGAGTTGGCAAGTCCACCCCTCCCGTGGCATTTTGATAGTTTTCCAGCAGCGCGATGAACAGCCGCGGCGTTGCCAGCCCCGATCCGTTCAAAGTATGCAGGAAGCGCGGTTTTCCGTCTTTGTCCCGGTAGCGGATATTGGCGCGACGGGCCTGAAAATCATCAAAATTGCTCACTGAGGAGACTTCCAGATATTTGCCCACTCCCGGTGCCCAGACCTCGAGGTCATAGGTTTTCGCGGAGGCGAAGCTCAGATCGCCGGTGCAGAGCTGTACCACGCGGTAATGCAAACCCAGCGCCTGAAGGATGCGCTCGGCATCCAGAAGCATCTCTTCCAAAGCATTATAGGAACTCTCCGGCTCCACCAGGCGCACCATTTCCACTTTGTTGAACTGGTGCAGCCTCTGCAGGCCGCGTGTGTCCTTGCCGTAGGAGCCTGCTTCGCGCCGGAAACAGGGCGTGTAAGACACATATTTCAGAGGCAGTTGGTCCTGCCGGAGCACCTCGTCCGCGTGAAGGTTTGTCACCGGCACTTCCGCTGTGGGAATCAGAAACAGGTCATCCAGGTCCACCCGGTACATATCATCTTCCAATTTTGGAAGTTGCCCGGTTCCGGTCATAGTTTTGCGGTTCACCAAAACCGGCACGGACACCTCGGTGTAACCGTGTTCCCGTATGTGAAAGTCAAGCATGAAATTGATTAAAGTCCGTTCCAGCGCGGCGCCCCTGCCAGTGTAAACCGGAAAGCCGGACCCGCTGAGCTTGGCGCCCCGGGGAAGGTCTAAAAGCCGGTTCCGTTCAGCGATTTCCAGGTGGTCAAGGGGCTCAAAGTCGAAACAGGGTTTGCTGCCCCATTCCCTGACTATCTGATTTGCGGATTCGTCGGAACCCACCGGCACAGAGGGATGAGGAACATTGGGGACTTGCAACAGCAGGTTTTCCAGCCGGGCGTTGGCTTCGTTCAGGGCAGTGTTCAGGGTCTTGATTTCATCCGCCACCACGCTCATCTCCTGCAGTAAATCTGTTGCGTCTTCTTTGGCCTTCTTCTTTTGGGCGATGGTCTGGGAAACCTGGTTTTGCCTGGCTTTAAGCTGGTCAAAGTCGAACTGCAGTTTGCGCCGCAACTCATCTGCTTCCAGCAGGGCATCCAGGTCCGCCTTTTCATTTTTATTGCGGATCGCGTTCCGGACCAATTCCGGATTGGCGCGAATAAACTTTATATCCAACATGTTTAGTATCCTTGGCTTACCTCAACGGCGATGCCGATCATGGCTTGAAAGGATTCAACTTGTAAAGACGCGCCGCCGATCAGGCCTCCGTCGATGTCTTCCTGACGCAGCAGTTCCCGGAGGTTTGCGGGTTTCACGCTACCGCCGTAGAGGATGTGGATATTTTGCGCGGTCTCTAGCCCATAGCGGTTTTGCAGCCAGGCGCGGATCAGGGCGTGAACTTCCTGGGCTTGCTCGGCGCTGGCGGTTTTTCCTGTGCCGATCGCCCACACAGGCTCATAGGCTATCACGGTTTCCTTGCCCGCGGGCATGTCGATTTGCTCAAAGCAGCCTTCCAACTGCTTCAGGATCACCTGCTTCGTTTCGCCTTGCTCGCGCTGCTCCAGGGTTTCGCCGATGCACACGATCGGGGTGATCCCGTTTTCCCGTAGCCGAAGCAGCTTTTCGCGGATCAGGGCATCCGTTTCAGCATGGTACTGGCGCCTTTCGGAATGGCCGATGATGCAGTGAGTTATGCCCAGTGAACTCAGTTGTGCCGCTGAAACCTCACCGGTGTAAGCGCCTTCATTGTGACTGCTGACATCCTGGGCGGCAATGGCCGCAGGAAGGTTCCGCAGGATATTCCGGGCCTGCGCCAGAAAAGTATGGACCGGCGCGACCAGAGGCAAAACCCGCTCCGCGTCATGCTCCTTCAGGTATGAGGCCAATTCCCGGCAGAAATGCTCCGTTTCGGAAACGTCCTTGTTCATCTTCCAGTTGCCCGCGATGATGATCTTGCGCATGTTTAAACCACCTATCTTGTTATCATTGAAAAATCACTTGGAAAGAAATGCCCGGATTCGTCAAGGAAATTGTGTCAACGCCGTGACAATGGCACAGGAAGACGGGAAAAACCAAGCTTGCAAAATGCCGCTCCGGAAAGTAAGGCCGGAGTAGACATCAAGAACCTTACGTACTCTATCTGTCTTTGTATCAACCTGCCTGGCAAGATGTTAGCAAATGTGAAACCCCCACCAAAACCGCTGCCACGATCAGGAACAATTGAAAGAAAGTGATGCCACGGCGTTTGTGTCTGGAGGCGACTATTACTTGATCACGCAAACGGATGATCAGGCCGCTGATCAGCAGGGAAAATAGCAGGATCAGCACAATCTCGGACCAGCGAGGGATACGGCTTATGCTCCTGGTCACATTGAAATTATCGACCAAGCTGCCGGTCATTTCTGACAGGACAGGCTGCAGACGCTGGATAGTGGTCTCCTTGCCGCGCAGCGTGAAAGTGAAGCTACGGCCCTCTCCGTTCACCGTTAGGGAATAATAGCTCCAAACTCCCGGCTGGCCGGGATTGGTGACGCTCGCCGTGAGGACCAGCATTCTTTTCAGCCCCTGCCTCACATAGCTGGTTTCCAGCGTCTTGACCAGCGCGCCAGGCGGCAACAGCATGGTTTGGAACCTTTTCTCCAGAAGGTTCATGGCGTCGGCATCGAATCTGTCTATTACTGGGCCAAAGTTTATCATAACCAGCCCAGTATCTTCTTCGCCGCTACTTTCCATGAACGCGGCCTTGATCACCAGGCTGTCGATCTGGTTGAGGACGAAGTTTGTGTGCGACCTAGCCAGCGAAAGGCTGTCAGCGCCCGCGGGCAGCAGTTCGGAACGGGCCGCCTCGGTATTGCTCCGGTCCAATCTGAGCCAGGCCTGCGGATATTCATGCTCGAAATTCAGCGTGCTTCTGTAACGCACCATGCTTGGCAACGATGATTCCGCCACCAAAAAACCCATGCTACCCGTCAGCATTACAATCAAGATGGCCAAGCGGATTGTCAGCCTGCCAAATCCCATCCACTTTTTGCCTCTGAAAATCATTATAGTAACCTCGTAGAAACTAACAATGTGTTGCCGAACATTGTTTTTTACTCGCCAATAGTTGTCAACCTAAATTTCGCTTTGGCTATATGCTGTCCTGTGGGTTTTTACCTGCATGCCTTCTACTCGCGGTTGAGGTCAAAACAGACCTCTGATATCCCCATCTTCTTCCACGTCAATGGTTTCGGCAGCCGGATGTTTCGGCAGTCCCGGCATGCGCATGATTTCACCTGTGATCGGCACCAGAAAGCCGGCGCCACTGGAAATCACTATCCTGCGGACGGTCACCAAAAAATCCTTGGGGCGTCCGATCAGTTCAGGGTTGTCGGAAAGCGATTTCTGGGTTTTGGCGATGCAGATTGGCAGCTTGTCGTAACCGTATTTGTTGATTCTTTTCAAATCGGCTTTTGCTTCCATGGTATAGTCAACATTCTGTGCGCCATAGATCTGGCTGGCGATGGTGAATATCTTATCCTTCACCGGGCTGTCCCAGTCGTAAAGGCCGTGATAGTGGCATATCTCATTGTCCACCATGCCGATCACCTGCTCTGCCAGCTCCAAGCCGCCTTTCCCGCCCTCTGCGTGGTAATTCACAACGGATGACTCAAAGCCTTTGGAGGCAACAAAATCGCTCACCAGTCCGATTTCCTCGTCTGTATCGTTTGGAAAGCGGTTGATGGCCACGATTGACTTCATGCCGAATTTGTCGATGTTCTCCAGATGCTTGGCTAGGTTTTCCAGTCCGGCTTCCACGGCTTTGGGATCAGGTTCGTTGATATCCTTTAATCTCTTGCCGCCGTGAAGCTTGAGAGCCCGAATCGTGGCTACCAGCACCACGGCATCCGTGCAGAGTTTGCCATAGGGGCACACCAGATCGAAAAACTTCTCCGCGCCCAGGTCGAAGCCGAAACCCGCTTCCGTTATAACGTACTCCGAAAGGCGCAGCGCGGCTTTGGTGGCGATGATGGAATTGGCGCCCTGGGCGATGTTGGCAAATGGACCTCCGTGAACGAAGGCAGGCGTGTTTTCTGTGGTCTGCACCAGATTTGGCTGCAACGCGTCTTTCAGCAGGGCGGCGATCGCGCCCTCGTAACCAAGCTGATTCACGTGCACCGGCTCACCGTCAAAGGTGAAGCCGACAGTGATGTTGCCGATCTTTTCCTTCAATTCCTCCATGTTGTTTGACAGGCAAAGAATGGCCATGATTTCGCTGGCGGGGGTGATGTCAAAACCGTCTTCCCGCGGAAAACCTTGTTTGCTGCCTCCCAGTCCGATCACGATTTTGCGCAGCATGCGGTCATTCACGTCCAGCACTCTTTTCCAGGTGATGCGCCGGGGATCGAGGTTGAGCTCGTTGTTAAAATAGATATAGTTGTCCACCAGCGCCGCGAGGGTGTTGTTTGCGGTGGTGATGGCGTGAAAATCGCCCGTGAAATGCAGGTTGATGTCCTCCATCGGCAAAACCTGGCTCCAACCGCCGCCAGCCGCGCCTCCCTTGATGCCGAAAACCGGTCCCAGAGAAGGTTCACGGATGGCCACTATCGAGCTTTTGCCGCTCAGGTTCAGCGCCTGGGAAAGACCGATGGCAACGGTGGTTTTCCCTTCTCCCGCGGGGGTGGGGGTGATGGCCGAAACCAGGATAAGTTTCCCGGGCTTATTGTCTTTGATCCTCTCCAAAGCGGAATAGCGCACCTTGGCCTTGTACTCACCGTAATGTTCCAAATCCTCCGGCGCCAGGCCGATTCCAGCCGCGATGGCATCAATCGGCTGCAACTTTATCTTTCTTGCGATTTCTAGATCAGTGGGCATTCTGTGTCTCCTTCCCTGTTTTTTAGATAAGTTAGCCACGTTTCCGGGACAGGCAAACCCTCTTGACCGACCGTTTGAATTTCCCGATCTGGCACAATTCTCCGAAATCTTTATGTCTCCTGAACAATAAAAATCAGTTTCTTCTCTGCAAAGCCATACTTTGGAGACAGCTATTTGGCTTTATCTACTACAAGTTGACCATGTTTCGGATAGTCTGGAGAGCGACGAATCATCAGTCGATGTAATATGGATATGGGCAGAAAGAACCGGTTGAAAATACTCTGTCCAAAAGACAGGGATCTGTGAGGCAAAATAAAACTTGACAAGGAGTTGAAACCATAGCTTTTTG
Organism: Candidatus Cloacimonadota bacterium; assembly: GCA_012516855.1. Lineage (NCBI taxonomy): Bacteria > Pseudomonadati > Candidatus Cloacimonadota > Candidatus Cloacimonadota bacterium. The sequence continues at coordinate 5,959 of JAAYWB010000012.1, read as the reverse complement.
TACGTGAGGGTAAAAAGAGTAAAGGAGCTAAAAAGATGAGCAAGAGCTTTGCTTTCGCGCTGGCCTGTCTGTGGCTGGCTGCTGCATGCCTGGGGGCAGAAGCGGATGTGCCGAAGGCCCTTCCCGAATCATTTTCGCGCCCGGTGGAGCTGATGTCAACGCCTTCACCGGAAAAAGCTTCGTCAGACCAAAAGACCACGCCATCCTGGATCTTTAGCAAACTTCCCACCTCGATCATACATAGCTACTACGACTACATGATCGGCAGCTTCAACAACCTGCCCCTTAACCTCATCCCCTCCAGCGCTGGCGGCGGTTATTTCCTCACCTGGACAGGGCGTGGCACACCCGGCGGCGAACGCATGCCCTATTACGGCTATCTCGGCTACGATGGAAACATGGTCAACGCTGCCCGGATCGAAACCCAGAGCAGCGGCGCGCACGGCATGCCGGCAATGGTGGTGGACCCCGTTAGCGGAAAGCCTTTCTACGCCTGGACCCAGTTTGTGGACTCGGACCCGGAAGCCGAGATCGTGCTCGCCTCAGATGCTTTCATAGCCGGCATTGCCGGTTTGTTCAACCCTCCCCAGATCGTCATCGACAACCCCATCACCATCACCGCTCCGGACGGGACTGTGACCACAGACAACGTTTTCTTCTGGCCCAGCCTGGCTATCGGTCCCTCCCCGGTGACGAATGCGCGCAGGCTTTATCTGCTGGGACGGCAGAACTGTAACGTCTATCTGGCCATGGCGGATTTCACGGCCGATGATATCGAAATGGAGACCCCCCTAAGCTGGCAGTACACCAGCGTTCCGGAACTCAACGCCTGGGCGCTGGAAGCCGAGCCGCGCAGGACCCATCTGGCCCTGGAGGCGGACCCCGCCGGCAATGTCATCCTGGCCGGATATCACGACGGCGATGAGGTTGAGAATGATATCGACATCTTCGTCTGCGGCTTTTTTGGGGAGGGAGACTGGACGCGCCACAGCTTCAGCAGCCGGATTTCCACCTGGAATCCAGGCGACTATTTCTCCGATGACGAAGGCGTTCCCTACACGGATGACGAACTTCACTGGGAACTGATGAACTCCGGCCATCTAAACGCCACCCTGGACAGAAGCGGCAGGCTGCACATCGTGGGTCTTTGGGGCCTGGCCAACGCGGATGGCGGGTTTTACTCTCTCCTCCAGTTCGTGAAGGAAGCAGTTTTCAACCCTGGTGGCGGCAATTTCGTTATCAACGACATCTTTCCCAAAAAAAGTCCCCTCGATATCTTCAATGCCTGTTACACACCCTGGGACAGGGAATATCCTTTCGGCGAGGTGGATGAATTCATCTACGATCCGGTGAACGAAAGCTATTATCCCCTCATCAACCAGGACTGGCCTTTCCCCCACTGGGACCAGACCGCCCATGAAGGCAGCATGATGTATTACTACAACAACATCAAGGTCACCCGCGCCAACCCCCAGGGCCAGTTGGCTGTGGTCTGGCAGGATTCAAACCGCGCCCGTTCATGGTTCGCTTACCAAACCCCGGGCTATGAGGCTTGGGAACACACACCTGAAATCTATATAGCCTATTCGGGCTGTGATGGCTACTATTGGTTCGACCCGATCGTGCTCAACAACGTGGAGATTCCCGAAATGGCGAATATCAAGCCGATGTGGGTCTATCCCGCTGACCAGATGCTGTTCACGGGCTATAGTGGTGGAGGAAAAATGGGGAAACTGGGCTTGATGTTCTACAACGATTTCACCTGGGGCGCGAATGTTTTGGACCCGCCCTACCATCCTGATCCCGACGGTGGCGAGGTAATGTTTATGGAGCTGGTGATCATTGATGATTCGGAAGCCGACGATCCCGGCCAGATGCCCGCTCCGGCGATTCTGGCGCAGAATTGGCCCAATCCCTTCAATCCCAGCACCAGCATCAGTTTTGAGCTGCGGCAGCCCGGCCAGGCCCGGCTGGAAATCTTCGACCTCCGCGGAAGGCTGGTGACCACCCTGCTGGACAAAGAGTTGGGAACAGGGATACACATCGAGGACTGGGACGGAACCGACGCGAACGGTGCCCCGGTGGCCAGCGGAGTCTATTTTTACCGCCTCAGCGCAGGAGGAACGAGCGTCAGCCGCAAAATGCTATTGCTGAAGTTACAGCCCAATCCCTAAGGTCCTGCCGGTCACGTCCTGAGCGCCCTAATCCATCCCTCTCTCAAGCCTCCCGTAAAATACTCGCATCAAGTGCGGGAATTATGCGGGAGGCACACCTGGAACACAGGTCAGGGCCTTAACGGCCGGTCGGCATCGCCAGGCAATATGCTGGCATCGAGAGAGGAACAGGCATCGACGCCAGCAAAGAATAATAACTCCAAAATATCCTGCCGCCCATGCTCACTAATTTCGCTGGACGCCAGGCTACATGGTTTCAAAGCATGGCGTAAAAAACCTTGGTAAGCGCCTTTAGGTGTTTGGCCACGATCTTGTCGCGGATTGCTTTGCCTGGATGGATTATACTGATCCCTGAAGTGTTTGCGCCGCCTATCTCCACAAGAAAGGCCTTTGTGCCGTGCATGTGGAAAAAGTAGTTGCGGGCTGTTCCCATGCGGGTTCCCGGGGCAGGACTGACCTCGTATCTGCCGCGCAGGTAATCCTTGGGAAGCAGTCTGGCATAGGCACGGGCGAAATCCTCAAGTTCCTCATAGGCTTTCACTTGCCTGGCATTTTCCCGGTCGAGGGCGGGCAGGAATATCTTTTCGCTGAGGGCGCCGGAGGGTGAGCTGTGGTAGAAAATCGCGTAGTCGAAGCTCTGTTTCTGGGCCAGTTGGATAATAGCCAGGATTTCCTTTTCCGAGGCGGGCTCAGGCCCCTTATAGTTCTGGTGGTGGGGAGGCGGGGAGTCGAAAGCTTCCCAGAAAACCGGGTAATTGCGGTTGAGGTCAACTCCGTCTTCGTGGAGGTCCAGTTTGCCGTTGGCGTTGGTGTCGCGGTTGTTTTTGCGTTTGCTGGAGCTGAGGCCGGCTGAGACCACGCGGTGCCCTTCAGGATTGAGGGTGGGCACGATCCAGAAGCGGTAAAAGTCGAGGATGGCGTCTGTCTTTTTATCCTCACGGCTTTTGGAGGCCAGTTTTTCCGCCCAGTCCAGCACGACTTCCAGGCCCAGCACCTCATCGCCGTGATGCTGGCCGATCAGCAGGACGTTGCTTGTGGCGTGGGGACGGCCGATGTCCAGACAGTAGATAGGCAGGTTTTCACTACTGCTGAAGCCGATGATGTTCAGCCGCACAAGGGCGGGATTGAGGTCCATGATCTCCTGAAGGCGCGCAAACATCCGCTCGGAACGCAGATAAGCCTCATCCAGGGGATAAACGTTTCCCCGCGTTCCGGCACAGGCTGAGGCCAGCAGGGCGATCAGCAGCAGGCCCAGGCGATGATAGGGTCTTTGTAACATAAAACCACTTTACGCAAGCGCATCTTTCCGTCAACCTATTTGCGGCGCCGGCGCAGCAAGCGCGCAACATACATCTTTTCAACATACTTCTTGACAAGATGGAGCCTTGAGATTGAATGAACCTAAGAAGAGGTTTTAAAATCGTATGTGTACCCGATACAAAGAGATATGTGATCTGACTATCAACAATTTCAATAAAATAGCATCTGCACGCCCAGATGCTATTTTTTTATCCCGGAGGCAGCATGAACAGTAGTGAAATCATTCGCCTGGCCTTGGCCGAGGACATCGGCAGCGGAGATATCAGCACTGCCTATCTGGAACTGGAGCCCGTTCCTGAAAAGGCCTTCATGATCGCCAAAGCCAAAGGTGTGCTGGCCGGGCTCGATATCGCCCGGGAGGTTTTCCTCACGGTGGACAAAAGCCTCAAGATCACGCTGTACAGCCGGGACGGCGACGAGGTGACGCCAGGCTCCGAGATCATGCGCGTGGAGGGAAATCCCGCCAGCATCCTTCAGGGCGAGCGCACCGCGCTGAATTTTCTCCAGAGGATGAGCGGCATCGCCACCCTTACCCGCTCCATGGTTCGCGAGCTTGAGGGCACTTCTGTGCGTTTGCTTGACACCCGTAAAACCACACCACTTTTGCGCGGTTTGGAAAAATATGCCGTGAGGGTGGGAGGTGGCTTCAATCACCGCTTCGGCCTCTATGACATGGTGTTGCTAAAGGAAAACCACATCCGCGCCTGCGGAGGCATCACCGAAGCTGTCAACCGGGTGAAAAAACACAATACCGCCCACAAGATCGAGGTGGAGGTAACCAACATCCAGGAACTCGAAGAGGCGGTCTGCGCCGGAGTGGACAGGGTGATGCTGGACAACATGAACCTCACCCAGATCCGCGCCTGCGTGCGCCGCTTCGGAAAAAAGGTGGAGCTGGAAGTATCGGGCGGAGTTACCCTTGCCAACATTGCCAAACTTGCCCTGACGGGCATACATTATATCTCCAGCGGCGCTTTGACGCATTCCTACCAGTCGCTGGACATCAGTCTTTTATTCAAGGAGTGACGATGGAAGAACAACTGCGCACCCTGGCCAAAATGCAAAAACTGGACGACCAGATCGGTGCCCTGAGGCTGCTGCAGCAGCAACTGCCCAAAGAACTTAACGATATCATCGAGCGCGTGGACCAGTCCGCCGCGAACCTGCTGAACAGCCAGGCCGAACTTGCCGAGACAGAAAAGAAACAACGCGCCTTGGAAGGCGACATCAAACAAAACCAGAGCACCATCCAAAAATACACCACCCAACTCACCGAGATCAAGACCAACAAGGAATACAAGGCCCTGAACAGCGAGATCGCCTATCTGAAAGACAAGATTTCGGAACTGGAAAGCCAGCAACTCGAATTGATGGATGAGGAGAATGCCGCCAAACAGAAGGTGGAGCAGGACAAGCAAGACCTCGAAGCCGCGGAAAAGACCAAACGCGACCGCGAGGGCGACCTGCGCAAGAAAATTGAATCCCTTGATGCCGAGATCGACAAGCTCCGCGCTGAACGCACCCTGCTGGCCAAGACCCTGCCCCAAAACCTCGTGCGCCAATATGCCAACATGATAAAGAACAAGGGCAACTGCGCCGTGGTCTATGCTCGCAACGGTGCCTGCGGCGGTTGCGGTTATGTGATTCGTCCCCAGATCCGCATCGAGCTGCAGCTGCGCAACAAGGTGAATTTCTGCGAAAGCTGCGGGCGCATCCTGATGGAGGAATTTAAGGACCTCTAACCCCCTCTAATGCAGGCCGTAACCTGTTTGGCCAGCAATTCTTTAATGGGATTGGCAATTTATTGCTTGACAGAAAAGCAGAATGACAGGATTAGATTTTTCAAGCTCCGAAGGTGGGCGTTCATAGAGTGTTAGAAAATTTGGGAGGTTCGATTGAGAACCGATGATATACAATACATAAATGTCAATATCAGGCACGGACGGGGCATCCTTTTCTTTCAGGGCTCTGCCGTCCGGCGCACTTTGAGTATTAACCCGAGAATATAAAAATGGGAAAAGGAGATATCCTATGAAAAAACCCCTTCTTTTCACGCTGCTGCTGATTTTTGTGATCGGCATGTTCAGCAATGTCTATGCCCAAGTCAACGTTACCATTGGTACTGGGACCTCAACCAACACCGAGACCGGTGTTCCGGCCCCCTATGGAACTTGGTACAAGAGTTTCCGCCAGCAGTTTCTGCTACTGGCCACGGAAATCGAGGACGCGGGCGGTGGAGCGGGCAACATCAATTCAGTGGCCTTCAACGTGGCCAATCTGAATACCTGTTCCCCGATGCCGAACTACGCAATTCGTCTGAAACACACCACCCAGACCAGCCTTAGCACCACATTTGAGGTTGGGGACTATCAGACCGTGTACACGCAGGCAGAGTTCATGCCCGTGGTTGGCTGGAACACCCACACCTTCTCGACTCCCTTCGTCTGGGACGGCACTTCGAACAT
>JAAYWB010000011.1 GCA_012516855.1 Candidatus Cloacimonadota bacterium | reverse complement strand
TTCCTTTGCCCGGCAGAACTGGGTCCTGATGACGGGGCCTTTCTCCAATCTGAAGATTCCCGCAGGGTGCTGCGCTGGTTCCAAAGCCAGCTTCCACCTGATGGCGAAATTGACGCCGCCAGCCTCGATGCCATCGTGAAGAGCGGCATGGCCGAACTTGGCCTGAAAGGCAAGGCTTACTACACTCCGCTGCGCCTTGCCCTAATCCACCAACAGCATGGTCCCGACCTGCCCACCACCTTTGCCATCCTTGGTTTGGAGGAAGTCCACAGAAGACTGGCAGTGGCGATACGGGATTAAAACACGCCATTCCTTAATATCCATACACACGGAGCCGGGGGAAACAAACCCGGTTGGACGAATCTTCTCCCTGCCCCGGCCATTAGCCGTTTCCGGTCCGCTTCCACTACGCCTCCCGCAGAATTCCCGCATTTCAAGCGGGCATTGTCCGGGGGGCAAACATGAGGCGGATTATATAGAGCTAAGGGCGCGACCACGGATGGCAATATCCAAAGCGCTTTTAAATAAACCGTTTCAGCCACTCTGAGGAATAATATCCACAATCCCGATTCACAAAGCAAAAGATTTTACTTGACTTTTCGACTGACTGGTATTACTCGGTCGAAACGTTGGACAGCCACCGGGTGAAAGTCTTCCGGTTCCGCTCCAACAAAGGAAAGAGAGGTGGATGATGAATCCAGTCCCGGATAAAAAAGAACGCATACTTACAGCGGCAACGGAGCTTTTCTCCCGCTGGGGATACGACAAAACGTCCCTCGACGAGGTGGCGGCAAGGGCGCGAATCGCCAAGGCCACCATCTATTATTATTTCCCCTGCAAGGAACAGCTCTTCATAGCCGCCTTCAGCGCCAAGGCGGAGGAACTTTTCGCCAAGCTGGACGAGGAGATAGCCTCCGCGAGCAGTTTTGAGGACAAGCTGTCCTGCTTTCTGCGCCTGCCCATGATTTACGTTTTCAAACACATGCCCATCCTTATCGAAGCCATTCATCAAATGCCCACAGATTATCTGGGAAACCTGGATGAATACCGCGACAATTACCGCAACCAAATGAAGGCCCTGCTGGCCGGCATCCTGGATAACGCCCGGAGCGCCGGGATAATCAATGAATGGGTGGATTCCCAGCGTTTCAGCGAGCTTATCAGCGACTGGTTCATGCTGGGCGACAGCTGGATCGACATCCAGGAAAAAGACAAGATCATCAGGCGCATCGAACGCGACCACGAACTGATAGTCCAGCTTCTGCTGTACGGCATCATCAAGCCGTCGGTGAAGGATTCGGCGCGCCGCAATTCCGACGGAGCCAAACCATGAAAAGACATCTGATCTTCATGCTGCTTCTGGCGGCTGTCTGCCTGAACGGCATCACCCTCGAGGAAAGCCTTGAGCTTGCCAGACAGCGCAACAGCACGCTGCTGATGGCAAGGGAGGAAATCAACCGGGCGGAGCAAAGCAACCTTGAGCTGAAAGGCGGATTCTTCCCCAAACTCACCCTGGCCGGAGCTTACAGCCTTCAGAGGACGTATTTGCCCTCCTCGGCCATGTCCGACCCCATCGACCTCACCCAACTGCTCAATCCCTACACCGCCAGCGACAACGACTACATGCTGGCCGCTTCGGTTTCCGGGATCGCCAATTCACTTCTGCCCAGCTCACCGATGGACGAGGGTTCGCTCGCGGCCTCACTGAAGCTGGAGCAGGTTATTTTCGCCGGAGGCAGGCTGCATAACGGTTACAAGGCCACCCAGCGCTACCGTGACATCAGCCGCCTGAACCTGAAGGTGAAGGAACAGGACGTGGCCCTGCAAACCATCCAAATGTTCTACGGCTACCTGCTCACGACCCGCCTGGTGCAGGTTCAGGAGGAAGCTCTGGCCACTCTGCGGCGCCACGTCGCGCAGGTTGAGCTTTTCAACCAGGAAGGCTTCGTGGCGGAATTCGATGTCCTGCGGGCCAGACTGGAAGAGGCAAAGCTGGAGCCCCAGCTAATGAAGGCCAAAAACGACCGAGACCTGGCCCTGGCCGCCTTCCGCAAACAAATCGGCGACGAGCAGGAAACCACCGTCCCCGAGGATGAATTCGCCCTGCCGGAACGGATCGACCTGAGTCTGGAACAAGCCCTTGCCCAAGGCCTGGCGAACCGCGGAGAACTGGAAATGGCGGGATTGGCCACAGAGCTGAAAGAGTTGATGTGGAAAGCTGAGAAGGGGATCTATATGCCCACACTCGGCCTGCAAGCCAGCGCTTCCCTCTTCACCGCCGCCGACGAATTTGCCATCGAAGCCGATGATTTCGGCACCAATTACAGCGTGGGGATCGGCATCTCCATCCCCCTTTTCGACGGCATGTCAAACCGCGCCAAGGTCAAGGCCGCCCATCACGATTATCTGCTTTCCCGGATACAGCAGCGGGATGCCGCCGCCCTGATCCGGCTTGAAATCACCCAAAACTACAACAATCTGCGCCACGCCGAGGAAAACTACCGCGTCCAGCAGGAAAACATGCGCCTGGCAGAACAGGGGCTGGAACTGGCGCGGGTCCGCTATGAAAACCAGGTGGGGATCCAACTGGAGGTCTTTGACGCCCAGACCACCCTGTCAGCCATCAAACTGCAATATTACCAGGCGATCTATGAAGTGATATCCGCCACCCGGATGCTTCAGAAATCACTGGGAACCACTTTGTGAACGGAGACACCATGAAACAAACAATTATTACCGTGATCTGCTGCCTGGCTTTGCTATTGGCGGCATGCGGCGGCAAGGACCAAGCCGGCAAGAGCATGGAACAACTGCATAAGGAACAGGGAATCCCCGTGCGCGTGAAAACCGTCGCCGCGGAAAACTTCAGCAAAGACCTCAGCTATAACGCCACCCTGGGCGGCAGCTCCGAATCCTACGGCCTGTCGATGCTGGCAGAGGTTGTGGCGGGCGTGCATGCCAAAGTGGGCGACAGAGTCTCTGCCGGGCAGGTGATTGTCACTTTCCCAAAAACAACGCCCAGCGCCCAATTCGAGCAGGCCTCCACCGGCTATAACGCCGCCCGGCAAGCCTATGAGCGGGTTAAAAACCTCCAGGCGGCAGGCGCTGTTTCCCAGCAGGACCTCGACAACGCGGAAACCCAGTTCAAGCTCGCCCAGGCCAATCTGGAAGCCAGCCGCCAGCTTATCACCGTCACCTCACCTATCAGCGGAGTGCTGACCAGCCTGGCTGTGAATCCCGGCGAGATGAGCCATCCGGGCCAGATACTCTTTGCCGTTTCCGGAACCGGCGGCTACAAAGCCAAGTTCACCGTTCCCGACAAAGTGGCGCGCAGCATCAAAATCGGAACTTCTGCCACCGCCACCATCGGGGATATGGAACTGACGGGACGGGTAAGCAAAATCTCCCTCGCCCTGGACCCCTACACCCAGGCGGTGCCTGTGGAAGTGAGTTTACCGGCGGCGGGGCAGCGCATCAGCTACGGCGCCACTGCCGAAATCAGGCTGCACACCCAGTCGCAGGCTGACGCCATCGTTGTGAACCGCGAACACATCGTCACCGAAAATGGACAAAAATACGTGTGGGTGGATGAAAACGGCAAAGCGGCCAAACGCCCCATCGAAACCGGAATGGACAACCAGCTCCAGTTCGAAGTGGTATCGGGCCTCCAGCCCGGTGACCAGCTTATCACAGAGGGAATCAACCTGCTTTCGGAAAACGCGCGCATCCGCGTGGTGAAATAGAGGAGGCGGCATGATTCTTTCCGACCTCTCAGTAAAACGCCCCGTGCTGATCAGCATGGTCGTGCTGGTCTTCGTGGTTTTCGGTGTCCTGGCCTGGTTCGCGCTGCCGCTGAACCTGATGCCGGAGGTCAATCTGCCCTTCATCGTCATCCAAACGGTCTATCCCGGCGCGGGGCCTTCCACAGTGGAAACCCAGGTCACCAAAAAGATAGAGGACGCCCTCGCCACCGTCAGCCTGGTCGATTACACCCAGTCCTATTCGCTTGATAACGCCAGCATCATCATGGTGGCATTCAAAATGAAGAAAAATGTGGATATCGCCAACCAGGAAGTCAAAGACAAGATAGATGCCATCCAGCGCGACCTCCCCGACGCCATCGAAAAGCCTATAGTGATGAAGCTGAACATGAACGCCGTGCCCTTCATGGACATCATATTGAGCGGAAACATGGACGGCCGGGAGCTCTACGAACTGGCAGACACCAAGCTGAAAGACCGCTTCGGCCAGATTGCAGGAGTTGGTGAAGTGAGCATTACCGGAGGCGCCAAACGCCAGATAGAGGTGACCCTCAAGGACCGGATTGTCCATGAAAACAGGATATCGATGCCCCAGCTTCTGCAACTCCTTGCCGCGCAGAACATTGACATGCCGGCGGGAAACTTCAAACGCGGTTCGCAGGAATACTCAGTGCGGCTGAAAGGCCAATACACCAGCCTGGATAAAATCGCCGACGCCGACATACCCACGGCCTACGGCATGAAAAAACTGCGGGACCTGGCCGAAATCACAGACGGCGCCGAGGAAGTGCGCAGCCGGGCCATCTACCACAACGTGGAAGCCAAATCCATCCATGACAACATAGTCCGCATCTCGCTTACCAACGCCCCCGACGGCAACGTGGTGAACATTGCCAAAGAGGTGAGGCAGATGATGGATGAAATCAAGGCTGACCTGCCCGCGGGTGCTTCCCTGGACATCGTTCGCGACGATTCAGATTTCATACGCGGAACGGTGGACGACACTTTCTCGAACATCCTGCTGGGAATCCTGTTCACAGCGCTGGTGCTGCTGATTTTCCTCCACGACTGGCGTTCCACCCTCATCGTGGGCCTGTCCATGCCCATTTCCATCATCGCCACCTTCATGTTTATGCAGATTGCCGGCTACAGCTTCAACCTGCTCACCCTCATCGGCATTTCCTGCTCGGTTGGGGTCCTGGTTTCAAACTCCGTGGTGGTTATCGAAAACATCTTCCGCTACAAGGAACTTGGCAAAAACCGCCGCGATGCCGCCATGCAGGGCACTTCAGAGATAGCCCTGGCCGTGATGGCAAGCACCCTCACAAACATCGTGGTGTTCATTCCGATAGCCTCAATGACCACCCTTGTGGGGCAGTTTTTCCGTGAATTCGCCCTCACGGTCACCTTCGCCACCATTTTTTCCCTCGTCACGTCTTTCACGGTCACGCCCATGCTTGCTTCCCGCATCCTTAAAGAAGGCAGCACGCAAAACCGCTTTGGCATCAAATTCGACAAGCTGTTCGATAGATTCTCCGCCTGGTACAAACGCTTTCTCGGACGCGTGCTAAGCTCGAAAAAACGCAGCCGGGGAATCATTATCATCACCGTGGCGGTTCTGGTGGTCAGCTTTGCCCTGATTCCGGTGGTGGGTCTGGAATTCATGCCGGAAATGGACCAGGGGGCAATGTCCCTGAAGGTGGAGCTTCCCCAGGGCTCCAACCTGGACCAGACCGCCTCGACCCTGCAAACCATCCACGAGCGCCTGGGCAAACACCCCGAAATCAGCCACGTGATCACAAACCTCGGTTCCGCTGGCTACGTGGACACAGGCACCAACCTGGCTTCCAGCAGCATCAAACTGGTGGAGCCAAACCGCCGCAAGCTGAATTCAAAACAACTGGCGGACCGCGTAACCAGGGAACTGGCGGACATCCCCAACGCCCGGATCAAGGT
>JAAYWB010000010.1 GCA_012516855.1 Candidatus Cloacimonadota bacterium | reverse complement strand
CTGAAATACGAAGATGAAAAACAATGCAATTGGTCGTTTGGCCTTACATAGATAGTGAGTAACGAGGGATATCAGATGCCCTCAAACAACCAGAGAAACAATGAGTTGGAATTTACACCAACATTGGGGACTCAACATCTTCCTAACAAGTTCAGACTATTTGCAGTAGATATCAAGATATCTCCTGGTTTAAGAAGCTTTCCATCATCTTTAAGGAATGAGTTTGGAATATGATACAGGTCTTTCTCTACTATACCTGATTCCTGTGCTGCCTTTGTTGTAACTACGGGAAGTGAATCAGCACACGAATTCTCAAGTTGATCGGACTTTGAGAAAGTGATCCCACGGATAACTTCAACAACATCTCCGAGACGAGCAATCTGGTACTTATTGTGCCTTGCTTTTGTTAATTGGTACCTTTCTCCACTCAGATTGTACTCCCCACTCTCCGCCAGTTTTGCCTTTTCCACCAGGATCACATCCTTAGCGGGGGCTTGATACTCTGATCCCGAGAGAATGGCACTCTTATAGGCCTTCGCGCTGGCAATAGCGGCTGGGAGATCGTTCGCTTCGATGGGGCGGCGTTGCGCGCCAAGGTCAAAGCCATCGGCATCGATTTTGAGGAAGATGATCTTATTGGCCTTTTTCGCGAGGGTCCTGTCGATCCAGAGGATGGAGGTCTTTACCCCAGAATAGGGGTTGAAGACTCCCGCAGGAAGCGAGATTACTCCAGCAAGGTAGTTTTCCTCGACCAGCTTTTTCCTTAGTTGCTTACAGGCTTTGTCGCTTTTGAAGATGATCCCTTCCGGAACGATGATCCCAGCTTTACCATCCACGGTGAGGTGTTCCAGCATGTAATCCACGAAGAGCACTTCGCTGCGGGAGGATTTGATCGAGAAGCGGTTGTGGGGCACCACCCCGCCTTTTGGGGTCATGAAGGGAGGATTGGCAAGGATGCAGGAGAAATTGTCGTCCCATTTTTCCAGGGAAGAGAGGGTGTCATATTCGTAGATGTGGGGTTGGTTGATGTTGTGGAGGAACATATTCACCCGGGAGATGCGGACCATGTCCGGGGTGATGTCGTAGCCGAAAACGTTGTTTGAGAGCCCCATTATCTCCCTGGTGGAGAGCATGTCGCCCTCAATTTCCCGGGTGTTGGTTTTGTAGATATGTTTGATTGCGGAGATAAGAAATCCGGCGGTGCCGCAGGCGGGATCAAGGATAGTATCGTGTTTGCCGGGGTCCACCACCTGGACGATGAAATCGATGATGTGCCTCGGCGTTCTGAACTGGCCTGCCTCGCCCTGGGAGCCGGTTTTGCCCAGCAGGTACTCATAGGCGTCGCCCAGGTTTTCGGAATCCTCATAGCTGAATCCGTTTATCTCCTGCAGGAAAAGGTTCAGGGTGCGGGGGTCTTTGTAAGGCACCGAGGCTTCCTTGAAGATATTGCGGAAAAGATCGGGCAGACTGGCGTTTAGGCTTAGCCCGGCCAGACCTTCTTCATAAAGGTCAGCCCTTTCCCGGCCTCCCAGCCGGGTGTCCATCAGGTTGTCCCAGGAATATTTTTCCTGGTCGCCTACAAAATAGGAGGCTTTTCCGCCCATAGCCTCAGCCCGCCTGTCCATATCGTTCATGAATTTGTAGATGAGGGCCAGGGTGATCTGTTCCACCTGGGCCAGGGGTGTGGGAACCTTTCCCACGAGAATGTTGCAGGCGTTGTCTATTCTTTTTTTCGTTTCCTGGTCGAGCATGCGGCCTCAATTCATAAAGTAGTTCAGGGGGATGTAGTCTTTGATATACTGGGGGATCACGTGTTTCCAGCCGTTGAGGTTGTCCACATCCCTGATGCTGAGGAGAGGGCCCATCAATTCGGCATAGCGTCCGTTGTCGATGATATTCCTGATCTCGCCGTCGGACAGATAGGCCCGGAAAAGTCGGCGGGCATAGGGTATATAACGGCTTTCGGGGTGATGGATGCTGATGAATTTATCAAATTCTTCGTTGAAGATCTCATCCCGGGATTTGATCCTGTCCGTACGCCCCAGGGCGAGGTCGAGTATTTGGCGGAAGGGGGCGCGCCAGTCTATGTTCAGCGATTTGCGCAGTTTGGGCAGGTTGAAATAATCCACCGGCCGGTCGAAGATCTTTTCCGCGACGTATCTTTCCGCGGCGGGATAATCTTCCTGCTCCACCATTTTCCTAACATCGGGGTGGGATTTTACTTCATCGGCAAAGCGGTTGAACATCTGGCGGTCCACTTTCATGCCTTTGGGGCCGATGGCCTTTTCAGAGAGGTCCCGGATCATGTCGTGGCCAAGATAGTTGTATGTGCCGTCCAGGGGATCGGGAAGGATAATGTCCGGACCTCCGGCATGGCCCGGCTCCTGTTGTTTTGCTTTGCCAGGTTCGGGCAATTTCAGGACCACGTCGTAGCGGTATTTCTTTTCAAAGTATTCGCAATTGGCAAAGAAGTCAAAGAGGTGGAAAGTGGTTTTGGGTTTGGTTATGGTTTCAAGTTCACCATCATCCCGGAATGAGTACTTGAAATTGTGCTTTCTGGTGCCCCGGCCCTTGATCTGGATGAAATCGGAGGGAGAAAAGATGGGACGGAGCATCACCAGATTCAGGATGTCCGTGCAATCGTAACCGGTGGTCATCATTCCCACAGTGACGCAGACCCGGCTGCGAGAGGAGCGGTAGCCCTCCAGCCAGCGGGTGTGGCCATTCAGGTTGTTGTTCTGGAAATTGATGCTCATCTGTTGGGAATTGGCAACGTTTGAAGTGATTTGGACGGCAAAATCGGAGTTGTATTTATCCGGGAAATATTTGTCGGCCAGTTCGTTCAGCAGCTTGGTGATCTTCGCGGCGTGTTTCTGGCTCACACAGAAGATGATAGATTTGCCGACCTCATTGGAGACGGGGTCGTGTAAGGCGTGTTGGATGAAGGTTTCGCAGAACACCCGGTTGGTGGCGGTGGAGAAGAACTTCTTTTCAAAGGATTTTTGGCGGAAGATGCGTTCCTCGGGAGTGCCGTCCTCGTTGTACACCATCACCTGATAACCCTTGTCTGAAAGTAGTTGGGTGGTGATGTGGGTCCGGGCGTCGATCACTATGGGGTTAAGCAAATACCCCTCTTTCACTCCGTCCAGAAGGTTGTACTGGAAAGTGGGGTCTCCGCTTTCGCAACCAAAGGTTTTGTAGGTGTCCAGCATTATCCTGCGCTCCAGGGCGCGGGGATCGTCATCCTGGAGTTTGGAGATATTGACGTTTTTGAGATAGTCCTTGGGGGTGGCGGTAAGGCCGAGTTTGTAGCCGCTGAAATACTCAAACAGGGCCCGGGCATTGCCGTTGATGCTGCGGTGGGCTTCGTCCGAGATCACGAGTCCAAAGTCGGTGGGCGAAAAGATCTTGTTGTAGATGTCGTAAAGGCTCTGAACGGTTGAAATCAGGATGTTGGCATTTTCCCAGTCATCCCGGTTTTCCTTGTATATCCGGATGATGTAATCTTGCTTCAGATAGCTTTGGAATGCTTTCTTAGCCTGATTCTCAAGTTCGATCCGGTCAACCAGGAACAGCACGCGGTTTGCGTTGCCGCTACGCAGGAACAAACGGATGACGGCTGCCGCGACCATGGTCTTGCCTGTGCCGGTGGCCATTTCAAACAGGAACCTGTCCTTCTTTTCGGAAACAGCCTGCTGGATGCTTCTCACAGCACGTAACTGATACTCCCGTAACAGGCTGTAGCCGCCATCGGCTAGGAAAGCCTGACGTTTGGATTCGTCGGTCCAGCCAGGATCATTTTTGTAGCCGGGGTATTGGCTGAGCAGGATGTAGTCATTGTTTACCGGCTCATTAACCAGCTTTTGAGGATTGGGCTTGGTTTTGAGTGTATGCTCAATGGATTGGGGTGTGGGAAACTTGATAATGACGTTGGGGTTTCCCCGCTCCAAATCCCAGAAATAATGCAAATTTCCGTTGGAGAGGATCACATACCTGGCACCCTGGGCTTTGGCGTAGCGGCGGGCTTGTTCCTTTCCATCCAGAGGGTCTTTGCTCTCGCGTTTCGCCTCCAGCACGGCTATGGGGTAATTTCTGCTATCAAGCAGAAGGTAGTCGATGAAGCCTTGTTTGGATTTCTCAAAATCCTCGCCAAGTTCGTCAAGCTGGGTCTGGGTTATCTTGATGTTCTTCTCCAGCTGGATGTTCGCTTTTTTGCCTTTGGAATCGAAAAACCTCCAGCCTGCTTCTTCCAGCAGTTTGTTGATCTTGATGCGGGCGGTTGCTTCTTTGTTGTTCATTTATCCTGTGTGTATCCAATCACCTGATATTGTCTAAGGTTCCATTTAGAATGCCTGTTTCGTTTATCTTTATTACATCCGGGTCGATGGCTTTGAGTTGGTTGTGGGTTAGCCCCATTTTAAGGTTAAAGGGACCGTCCCAAGGCTGGCACAACGTACACACAGCCATTATTAGCGGAACAGGTGACAAGCTTGCTTTTTTCGTTGTTTCCTCCAAAAAATGCTGATGCGGATAGACAAAGGCAGAGCGGGAATCTGTCAAGCGGAGATTTTGGGGACTTGTTTGATTTCACATCCATTAGCCCGGAATGACGTGGGTTGGGGAGTTTCGGCGCTTCGGCGAGCGCCAATACCTTTGATAGGGGTCGCTGTACCTCCATTTTCCTTGGAGCCTGGCGTACAGCGAATGTAGTTGAGCATGGACGACAGGAAGCATCAGAAAAATCGTTCATTGCTGGCGTCGATGCTCGTGCCTCGGTCGACGCCAGGCTCTAATGCCACGTCATCCTGGACGTCGGCGAGCCCGCGAGGTGACTTTGATCCGGGATCTATGAAGGGATAAGGACTGGATTCCGGGTCAAGCCCGGAATGACGTGGGTTTGGGGTCGGGTGGAGGTTTATAGGCTATTACGCCCGGTCTGGATTCCGGGTCAAACCAGGAATGACGCGTAAAGACATTGGCCGGAAGAGCCGAACATACGTCATCCCGGACGTCAGCGAGCCAGCGAGGTGACTTTGATCCGGGATCCATGTACAGATAAAACTGGATTCCGGGGCAAGCCCGGAATGACGTGGTTTGAGGGCTGGATGGTTGTTTCTGGATTCCGGGGCAAACCAGGAATGACGGGGGCATGGGGCTATCATAAGAGGGTGTTGAGTTTGTCCGTCAGTTTGTCCGCCTGGTTTTCGCGCTCCAATATCAAAGGAACGATCGCGTTCAGATACTGTCGAGGATCAGGTCTTCCTTGGGCACAGGCTCCGGGCTAATGGTGTAAGCTGCGCGGATGAGACGGGCCACCAATTCAGCCTGGGTGGGGTTGTTGGCGTGGATTTCTCCGATGGGGTCACCTGCCTCGAGGAAATCGCCGATTTTGGGGATGAGCAGGGCCCCTGCGCCGTAATCAAGGGTGTCCGAAACCTTCATCCGGCCGGCTTTGATCCGCACCAGGGCATAACCAATGGCGCGGGCGTCGATGGCTCGCACGTAACCGGCAGTTTCGGCCAGGATGGGGATTTTCACGGAGCTGGTTCCCAGCAGGCTGTAATCCTCCAGCACGCGGGGATCTCCGCCCTGGGCAATGATGATTTCCTCCAGCTTGGCCAGGGCGCGGCCGCTGTCCACGGCGCTTTTGATCATCTCCACGGCCTGGGTTTCTCTTTGGGCCAGGCCTCCGCTCAAAAGCAGCCTGGAGGTGAGCGCGGTGGTGAGGGTGAAAGTGTCGCTCAGGGGGTTGCCTTTCAGGTATTCTATCGCCTCCACCATTTCCAGGCCATTGCCCACAGCCAGGCCGAGGGGGGAATTCATGTTGGAAAAGACCACCTGGACCTTCTGGCCGAAGCTGGCTCCGGTATCCACCAGCAGGCGGGCCAGTTCCCGGGCGCTGTCCAGATCGGGCATGAAGGCGCCGCTACCGATCTTGAGGTCGATCACGAGGTGTTTGGCGCCCTCGGCGATCTTTTTGCTCATGATGCTGGCGGTGATGAGGCCGGGGCTTTCCACGGTGGCGGTAACGTCGCGCAGGGCGTAGATGCGCTTGTCCGCCGGTACAAGTTCTTCGGACTGCCCCACCAGGGCGCAGCCGTGTTTCTCCACCAGGGCCTTGAACTCGTCCGGGCTGTATTGGGTGCGGAAACCGGGGATGGATTCCAGCTTGTCCAGGGTGCCGCCGGTATGGCCGAGTCCGCGTCCCGAGATCATCGGCACCGTGAGGCCCAAAGAAGCCGCGATTGGGGCAAGCATGAGGCTGATCTTGTCGCCCACGCCGCCGGTGGAATGTTTGTCCGCGACTATAAGCTCCGCGGGGAACTCGATGGTCCGGCCGCTCTGGATGTAGCTTTTGGTGAGGGCGGCAATTTCGGCGGAATCCAGGCCCCGGAAATAGATGGCCATTAGCAGGGCGCTCATCTGGTATTCGGGAATGGAGCCATCCAGAAAGGCGGTGATGAAAGATTCTATGTCTTTTTGGGAAAGGGTCTTGCCCCCGCGCTTGGCGAGGATGAGTTCCACGGGATTAAGCATTTATAGTTCCTTTATCAGGTAGAGACCAGTTTTTCACGGATATAGCCGCTGAAGATGTCCATCACCCAGACCACGATCGCGATCAGCCACATGATGAGGCCAACGTTGCGCCAGGCAAGCATTTGCTGCTGTTGATTGAGGGCAAGGCCGATCCCACCGCCGCCCACAAAGCCCACGATGGTGGCCATGCGCACGTTGATGTCCCAGCGGTAGATGGTGAAAGCCAGATAGGGAGCCAGAATCTGCGGGGTGACGGCATAGCGCCAGACCTGGAGGGTGGAGGCGCCGGTGGCCTTGATTGCTTCCACGGGGCCGGGATCGATGTTTTCGATCTGCTCGGAATAGAGCTTCACCAGCGCGGCGATGGAATGGATCCACAGCGCCAGCATTCCGGCAAAGGGGCCGATTCCCACCCAGACACAGAAGATGATGGCCCAGACGATGGCCTCGATGGAACGGAAGACGGTGGAGACGGTGCGAATCACGACGTAGGCGATTTTTCCCAAGGTGGAGCCGTACATCAGGTTCTTGGCGGCGAAAAAGCTGAGCAGAAAGGCGAAGGGAATAGCGAAAACCGTGGCCAGCAAAGCCAGGTAGATGGTTTCCATGAGGGCGGCAAGCATGGGCATCAGTTCCTGCAGATTGGGATTGAAGATGCCTTTGATGATGTTCTGCGCGTTTCCCGCCTGGGTGAAAAAGGCCAGCGGCTTCACCTCCACGATCACCCAGCCAACCACAAAGCTGATCAGGATGGCCACACCCAGTTCCAGCTTCCAAGGCTGATGGCGGGGCTTTTCTTCCGGAGCGGCCACCACCTGGCCCAGACATCCTTTTCTGGAGCCAAGCAACAGGGCCAGTCCCACTGGCAAAGCCAGCAACAGCCAGGCCGGCATTGGCTTGGAATAGGCCCCCAGCCGGAAAAGCAGCCAGGCCAGGCAGCCCAGGATGTAGAGCCAGAGCAGATATTCGATCGCGCTTGCTTTGAGATACTTCATGGAGTGGTAAGTTGAAAAAGGGGGCGGAAAAGTCAAGCAGTTTTTGCTCCGGCCCATCCTGGTCCGGTTCGGCGAAATGAAAGGCTCACTTTCAAACCCTCACTATCGTTCTGCCGCCCAGCGGGCTACCCACCATCGTATCCTACCAGCCGCGTCCTTAGCGCCCGAGCTTATCTCCCTCCCTTTCCTCCCGCCAAATCCTCGTATTTATTACGGGCATCATACGGGAGGCGCGTCAGGGGTTCAATACAGGGCCTTAACGGCCAATCAGCATCGAATCGCTTTTCTGTGGAGTTTCCAGCCCTAGGATGAAGGAAGTCGAAATGTCTGTGGCTGTTCATCACCTTTTTAGTGGTTTGTCAATTCTGATTGAGAGCCTCGTAATGACATAATGAAAAAATCCTTGCCAAGATAGGCAGGGGTTAAAATGATGGTTTTTCAAGTTAACTTTGATTCTAGGAGAACTGAAATGAATATCAAGCTTTCGTTCAGCAAGCAACTTATAAGCGCCATGATGCTGGTGCTGATGGCCGGATTTCTGGCCGCGCAAACCCCTTTGTTCACTTTTGAGGTTGACGACCTCGAAGGCACCAACCGCAATACGGTCTGGCTCTTCGATTTCGACAGCCCTTCCTTCGCCACGCATGATGGGAACTGGTATACCTTTGGAAACACACCGCTTTATAACGCATATCCCTTCCTGCACTATTACGCCGAAGACCTGGTGCGCATGACCCAGCCCGGCAATTCGGAAGGGCAAACAGTGATAAGCTGCGTTCAGGAAAACATTCCCTTCACGGATGACATGACCCAGATCGGCATCACCTTTACGCCTTTCGACAGGACCAGCCTGACCCAGGTAAACCTGGTCAATCCTGCAAATCCCTGGCAGACACATGGAGAATCCGGAGACATCCGCACCTATGCCAATTCCAGCGGCGATATCACCCTGGGCGGAGTGAAGAAACTGCATATAATCAACATGCAGTATGAGATAACCACACCTTACCCCTCCGGCCAGGAGATCCATGACTATGTGGAACACCTGAAAGGTGCCCCTTATTTTTACCCCATACCGTTTACCTGGAACACTGGCGACAACATCGGCCCCGGAACTTTTTATCAGCAAACCGGACTCGGCACCGGATTGGTGGATGTGAACCATCCCGACACCGATCCAGACTGGGCTGCGCTCTTCGCCCCCAGCTATGTGGTGAATATCAGGATGCTGGAAATCGTGTCCCGCACCACCCTGAATTCCACCTATCACGATTTCCTGATGGAGATTTCCGCCGATACCGAACCCAACGTGCCAGTTGTGATGAGCAGCTTCACCGCCTCGGTAAACGCCGAGAACCAACCTGTCCTGAACTGGACCACCGCCTCCGAAAACGACCTGATGGGATTCCGGGTTCTGGGCTCCACAGCCTCGGCCATGAATGAGGCCATCAACCTCACCCCGGTGCTGATCCCGGCCCAAAACTGCAACTGCGGAGCTTCCTACAGCTTCACCGCCTGGGAATTCAACACCCCCGGCACCTACTGGTTCTGGCTGGAAAGCATGGACATGGTGGGCACAAGCGACTTTTTCGGCCCTGTCTCCGTGACCGTTAGCGATACCCAGACCCCGTCACTTCCGGACCGCAGCAGCCTGGGCAGCGTCTATCCCAATCCCTTCCAGAGCGGCACCGCGGTAAGCATCCCCGTCGAGGTGAAAGCGGGCGACAGCGGCGAACTCAGCATCTACAACCTCTCCGGCCAGCGCGTGGCTTCCTTCCCTCTGCAGCAGGGCAGCCACACCATCTCCTGGAACGGCCTGGACACAAGCGGCAAATCCTGCGCCAGCGGCATCTATTTCTACCGCCTCAGCGCCGGCAACCACCAGGAAAGCAAGAAACTCATCATCCTTAAATAAACACCTTCTTCCATTCAGAGAGAAGGAACCCGGCCCCAGCGGCCGGGTTTTTCTTTTACTGAGGAAAAGCAACCGCCAGGATGGAGCGGGGCTTCAAATGGGAGAAGGAGCAGGCTTCCGGGCCTTGCGGGGCTTTATTTGCTTGACAACACATCGCCGTGACTTTTTTAGGTTATTTTCATATATAAAATCAAGCGATCCCGCTTTTTGGGATAATATCAAGGTGACATAAATGGAGATCAGCAAGACTTACGAAGCAACTCAAATCGAGCGGAAATGGTATCGGTTCTGGGAAGAAAGCGGCTATTTCAAGCCGGGCGGAGACGCATCCAAACCGCCTTTCACCATCCTGATCCCGCCGCCGAACGTGACGGGCATCCTGCACATGGGTCACGTGCTCAACAACACGCTGCAGGATGTGGTGGTGCGCTACCACAGAATGTTGGGCGAACCCACGCTTTGGCTTCCGGGCGTCGATCACGCGGGCATCGCCACTCAGAACATGGTGGAAAAGGATCTGGCCAAATCAGGACAGACGCGCCACGACGTCGGCCGCGAAAAAATGCTGGAACTCATCTGGGCCTGGAAACAAGACAAGGGCGACCGCATCATCGACCAGCTCAAGCTTCTGGGCTCCTCCTGCGATTGGGACCGGTTGCGCTTCACCATGGACGAAATGCTCTCCCGCGCCGTGAAAGAAGTCTTCGTAAGCCTCTACGAACAAGGCCTGATCTACAAGGGAAAATACATCATCAACTGGTGCCCGCGCTGCGTGACTGCTTTGGCCAACGACGAGGTGGAACACGCCGACGAGACCGGAAAACTCTGGTACATTCGCTACCCCTTTGCCGATGGTAGCGGCCATCTGGTGGTTGCCACCACGCGTCCGGAAACCATGCTGGGCGATACCGCCGTGGCAGTGAATCCCAAGGACGAACGCTTCCAAAACCTGATCGGCAGGGAAGTTCAGCTACCCCTCACCGGCAGAACGATTCCCGTGATCCCGGATGAATATGTGGAGATGGAATTCGGCACCGGCTGCGTGAAAGTTACTCCCGCCCACGATCCCAATGACTTTGAGATTGGCCAACGCCACGACCTGCCCCAGCTTCTGGTGATGGACGAGCACGGCGTGATGAACGCCTCTGCGGGAAAGGATTTTGAGGGTCTGGACCGCTTTGCCTGCCGCGAGGAAGTGGTGCAGATGCTCGACGAGCAGGGCCTGCTGGAAAAGATCGAGAACCACGAACACGCCGTAGGGCACTGTTATCGCTGCGACACAGCGATCGAGCCTTATCTTTCCGACCAGTGGTTCGTGAAGATGAAGCCCCTGTCCGAACGCGCCATCGAGGTGGTGGAAAAGGGCGAAGTGCGCTTCCAGCCTGAACGCTGGACCAAGGTTTACATGCACTGGATGAACAACATCCGCGACTGGTGCATCTCCCGCCAGATCTGGTGGGGACACCGCATCCCGGCTTTTTACTGCCTGGAATGCGGCGCCATGGTGGTAGCGAAAGAAACCCCTTCCGCCTGTCCGGATTGCGGCCACACGGCTTTCCGCCAGGATGAGGACGTTCTGGACACCTGGTTTTCGAGCTGGCTCTGGCCTTTCTCCACTCTGGGCTGGCCCGACGAAACGGCTGACCTGAAACGCTTTCTGCCCACCCAGGTGCTGATCACAGCCCCGGAAATCATCTATCTCTGGGTGGCCCGCATGATCATGAGCACCCTGCATTTCAGGGATGTGATACCTTTCGACACTGTCCTCCTGCACGGCACCGTTCGCGACGAACTGGGCCGCAAGATGAGCAAATCCCTGGGAAATTCGCCCGATCCCATCGACATCATCGACAAGGCGGGGGCCGACGCCCTCCGCTTTTCCATGGTCTTCGGCACCCCAAAAGGCGCGGATGTCATTTATTCCGATGCCATTCTGGAAACCGGGCGCAACTTCGCCAACAAAATCTGGAACGCCTATCGCTTCATCATGATGAACGTGGGCGAGGGCGAAAAACTGCCTGACAGAAAGGATTTGAAGCTGGAACTGGCCGACCGCTGGATCTATTCCCGGCTCAATGAAACCGCCCGCGAAGCAGCCAACCACTATCAGAACCTGAGGCTGAACGACGCCGGGCAGTGCGTGTTCCAATTCATCTGGGACGAATTCTGCTCCTGGTATATAGAGCTATCCAAAGACCGCCTCAATTCCGAGGACCCCGCCGCGCGCGGCACCGCGCTCTACATCCTTCTCGACGTGATGCAGTCTGCCATGCGCCTGCTGCATCCCATCATGCCCTTCATCACGGAAGAGATCTGGCAGAGCGTGAAGACCGTGTTTCCGCAACCCGAGGAAGCCCTGATCGTGGCGGCTTTCCCTGTCTGCGACGACACTTTGGTCGATCCCGCCATTGCCGACGACATGGCCTTCATGCAGGAAGCCATCTCCGCCGTGCGCAACCTCCGCAAGCAGATAAATCTCTCTCCCGGAGCCAGGATCAACCTCGCCATCAGGGTCGCGGCAGAGCAGCAGAAAGACCTTTTCGCACGCTATTCCGCCTATTTCGGCAAACTGGCTAAGGTTGACGAACTTGATGTGGCCACAGACCTGGCCAAGCCGCCCGCCTCCATCGCCGCCGTGGTGCGCAACATCGAGATTTTCCTGCCCCTGAAAGGGCTCATCGACTTCGACGCGGAGCGCCAGCGCCTGGGCAAACAGATCGAAAAAATGCAAAAGGAACTCGCCGGAGTGAACGCCAAACTCCAGAACCAGAACTTCATCGCCAACGCCAAAGCCGAGGTGGTGGAAAACGAGCGCCAGCGCTTTGCCGAGCTCAAGACAAAACTGGACTTGACAAAAGAGCTGCTCGCTGATTTGAGGTAACAATACATCTTTTCCCGGTTTCGAGCAGAGACCGGCACCGCGGCCCTTGAAGCCGCTCACAGCGATAGAAAGTGGGGCTATAGCTCAGTTGGGAGAGCGGAACGTTCGCAATGTTCAGGCCAGGGGTTCGAATCCCCTTAGCTCCACCACTTT
Source organism: Candidatus Cloacimonadota bacterium (assembly GCA_012516855.1). NCBI lineage: Bacteria > Pseudomonadati > Candidatus Cloacimonadota > Candidatus Cloacimonadota bacterium. The sequence goes on along the minus strand of JAAYWB010000010.1, from coordinate 15,760 downwards.
TTCTATCGCCTTGCAATTACCCGCTTTACCCTCCCAAACCTGCTGTCGGTCAGGCCCTTAGCGCTCGTTTCCATACCCCTCCCACGCCCCACGCCAAATCCCCGCATCAAATGCGGCCATTGTGCGGGAGGCGAATCCGCAACACATCGAAAGGCCTTAACGGCCAGACGGTATCGCTTCGCTCCTCCGCAAAATCCGTCTGCACAGGGACACCCTCCACAACAAGTCGCTTGAAAGATCCCATCTTGCGGAAGCAAGGCAGATGAAAACCAGGTTGCTCTGAAAATAGGGGAATGCCGGCAATTTTGTGCTTGACAGAAAGCGGCGCCGCGAACCAGGTTGCGAATCAGGATTATGCGCAGATTTTTGGCTTTTCTTCTGCTTGCGGCGCTGTTGATAACGGCGCCTGCCCTGGCGTGGGCAAAAAACGCTAATCGCGTGGTTTTGAAGGTGTTCGAGCTGCCCGATCCCCGCAAGACCGATGCCTATTCGCGGGCCAATCTGGCGGTGGTGGAGGCGTTCCGCAAGAAGTTTCCCCACATAGAGTTGCGCGCCTTTTCCGGCATCCAGATCGAGAACATGGACCTCGACGCCGGGCCCTTGATGGCCATCGCCGGAGGAGTGGCGCCGGATATCCTCTACGTGAATTTCCGCCAGAGCGACACCTATATCCAAAACAATTTCCTCTATCCGCTGGATGAATTCCTGGCCTCCGAAGACCCCGCCGCGTTGACCCTGCGGGTGGAACAGCCTGTCTGGCAAGTGATTCGCCGCGCCCGCAAGGGCAGCAAAACCGAATATACCTGGATGCTGCCCTACGAAACGCTGGTGCGGGTGCTGATGTACCGAAAGGACGTGTTTCGCCGGGCCGGGCTCGACCCGCAAAAACCGCCGCGGACCTGGGACGAATTTTTCGCTTACGCGCGCCGGCTCACCGATCCTGAGCAGGGCGCCTGGGGCACGGTTTTGGCTTCCGGTCCGCAAGCCGCTTACGACTGGCTGCCTTTTCTCTGGGGCGCCGGGGGCGAAGCCGTCACCTACGACCCCAAAAAGCAGGAATGGCGCGCTTCCTTCGCCGGAGAGGAAGGCGAAGTGGCGCTGGATTTTTATCTAAAGCTGGTGGCCACCAAATGGCACGACAACCAGGGACGCCCGCAGACCGGTTTCGCCCTGCGGGAAGGGGACTGGGGCTATCTCTGGCAGGAAGGCAAGATCGGCATGCGGATGGACTATCTTTCCCAGCAAAACCTTGGCGGGGTTTACGATCCGAACCTCTATGCCTTCGCCCCTGCCCCGGCCGGGCTTTCCGGACGCGGCGGTAGCGAAATCAACTGCCGCATGATGGGCATCTTTTCAGGGGCCGGGATCAGCAACAATTCCGGGGTGGGCGACCGCGATCCCAAAGCTGTGCGCCAGGCCGCCTGGGAATACATCCGCTTTTACGATTCAGAGGAGGCCCGCCAGATCCGCATGAAGGTGATGGTGGACAGCGGTTACGGACGCATGCAAAACCCTGTGTTCCTAAAACGTTACGGATACGAGGAATATCTGCGCTACGCGCCTGCGGGCTGGCTGGAAACCTTCGAGACCGCCATGCGCGAAGGCCGGCCGGAACCCTTTGGCGACAACTGCCAGAAAGTGTATGAATACATGACCTATCCGCTGGAGGAACTGGTGGCGCTGGGCCTGAAAGGCAGGCTGCCAAAGGATCCCGGACAGAGGAGGGAATTGATCGCGTCCGTGCTGCGCCAGGGCGAGGCGCGCACAAACCAGGAAATGATAGGCCACATCCCGCCAGAGACCAAGGCCTTCCGGGAACGCCTGGCGATGCTGATCGCCATCTTGATTTTGCTGGCTTTTTGCTTCACCCTCTGGCGGGTTTGGAAGCTGCTCAGCCCGGAAGCGCATAGTTCTGCCAAACTGAGGTTTAACCACCGCATCTGGGTTATTCTGCTGCTTGCTCCGGCAGTTATCACCATCCTGGTCTGGAAATACCTGCCCATGGTCACCGGTTCGCTGATGGCCTTTCAGGATTACCATATCGTGGGGGCCAGCCCCTGGATCGGTTTCGGCAATTTCGCCACGGTGCTGTTCGATCCGGCCTGGTGGGCGTCTGTTGGTAAGACGTTGTATTACATGGCATTATTGCTTGGCTTGGGCTTTTTGCCACCTCTGGGGCTGGCCATCCTGCTGCAGGAGGTTTCGCGTGGGAAAATGCTCTACCGGGTGATCTACTACCTGCCCGCGGTGATCAGCGGGGTGATCGTTATCTATCTCTGGAAGTTGCTGTACGACCCCTCCGACGCCGGCATTCTGAACCAGATGCTGCTTTCCCTGGGACTGCCCAAAAGCATGTGGATAAAGGATGAATCGCTGGCCATGCTCTGCGTAGTGCTGCCAACCGTCTGGGCCGGCGTGGGACCGGGTTCGCTGATCTATCTGGCGGCACTAAAAAACATACCCCACGAGCTCTATGAGGCCGCGGACATCGATGGCGCCGGCTTCAGGGCCAAGCTCCGCCACATCGTGCTGCCCAGCCTGAAAGGACTGATCATCATCCAGCTCATTTCCGCCTTCATCGTGGCGGCACAGAGCAGCGATTTCATTCTGGTGATGACCTTTGGAGGCCCGAACGAAGCCACCCGGGTGGCGGATCTGATGATTTTTGAAAAGGCCTATCTTTACCTTCGTTTCGGCCTGGCAACGGCGATGGCCTGGATCCTCAGCCTGATGCTGATGGGCTTCACCGTCTGGCAGATCAAATATCTGTCCCGCATGGAGTTCCGCGCCGTGGGCGACGACCGGGAGGCCGCGTGAGCATCATCGGCAAGGTGGGCCGGCGCTCCGCCAGGGTGAGAATTTTAAACCTCAGCATCCATCTGGTGCTGATCCTGGGCGCCATCACCATGGTCTATCCATTTCTGCTGATGGTCTCGGCCTCGCTGCGTAGCAACGTGGACAGTGGCAGACTGAACCTGCTGCCCAAATATCTGCACAACGAAGAAGCGCTGTTCCAGAAATACCTGGAATCCCGCTACAACGAGGAAAGCAGCCGCCTTGCGGATAACTATGCAGGACGCTGGCTCTCCTTTGCCGAGGCGCGCCTGCCGGAGAAGCTATCTCCCACTTTGTTCAATGATTGGCATGAGTTTCTGTCCGCCCGGCCCCAAGGGGTTTACGATTACTATGTCGCCGAACATTACGGACGCGGCGTTTATCCCCTGAACCAGCGCCGCTACCGCAAACTGCTGCGGCAGGAAAACGATAACGACCTCACCGCTTTCAACCGGCGCTACAACACCGGAGCCCAAAGCTGGGAACAGATCGTGGTGGAGGAAAAGGAAATCCTGGGGCGCAACTACGTGAGCGTGAGCGACGGCTATCTTGGCCGTTTCCAGGCATTTAAGAAAGCCGTGGGCGAGCGACACCGCAACCATGTCAATCTCGATGGCGCCTTCGCGCAGATGGAACTGGCCCCCCTCTGCGGAGGAGACCTTGTAGCCTTTAATACTGATTCAGGTTTAGGTCTGAACTCCTGGCAGGATGTGGTTTTGAGCGAAAGCTGCCCTCCGGAGGGCCATCCCTTGCGGCCGGCTTGGCTGCACTACGTGCGCGAAGCTCTGAACATACACCACATCAGCCTCTCCGCCTCCGCTGACCCCGCCTTCCAGGACATGCTGAAGGATAAATACGCCGATGTTTCCCTGCTCAATTCCACCTGGCATACAGATTATCCGGATTTCAGCGCGGTGCGGATCCCAAAAGAAGTCCCGGACAGCGGTGCCATGGTTGAAGACCTCACCTGGTTCGTGGAAAATGCCGCCGCACCGGAACATCTGAGGGTGCGCAACATTGGCAACGAATTCCGTGCCTGGCTGAAGCGGAAGTATCAAAGTGTGGAAGCACTGAACTCAGCTTGGGATCAGGGCGTTGGCGGCTGGGACAAGCTAACCCTGCCCAAAACGGCCCCGGCGGAAAACCTCGCCCTCCAAAGCGACTGGCTGGAATTCGCCCAGGGCAAAGGAATAGCCTGGCTGGAATTGCTGCCCAGCGCTCAAAGCGACTGGTTGGCCCTGCTCGCGGAACGCTTTCCCGGTCGGGGCGGCAAGCTGGATTTGGTACAAGCAAACCGATACATGGGTAGCAGTTACAGCTCCGAGGAAAACATCTATCCCAGTCCCCACCTGCCCCGGGACAATCAGGCGGCAAAACTCTGGCGGGAGTTTGTGGCTATGCGCTCCACTCCCAGCCAGTTGAGGTTTTCGAGGCAAAAGGAATCGGTTCAGGCCTGGCAGGGGTTTTTGCGGGCAAAATATGGCACGACGGACAGCTTGAATCAAGCCTGGCATCTGGTCGCAACCGGCTTTGATAATATCCCATTGCCCGTCCAGCAGATCGAGGCGCAGACCTTCCTGAAGCACAAAGGCGAGATCAGACGGGAGTTTCTCACCCGCAATTACGCCATGGTGCTGGACCAGATGTTCAACGACGCCCGTTCCCTGCGCAACACGGCCATCTATACCCTGCTGTCCATTTTGCTGGCCGTAACTGTCAACCCCCTCGCAGCTTACGCCCTCAGCCGCTTCAAGCCCCGGCTCAGCTATCAGATTATCCTGCTCTTCATGCTTACCATGGCCTTTCCGGCGATGGTGATGGGCATTCCGAACTTCCTGATGCTCAAGCGGTTGAACCTGCTTAACACCTTCTGGGCGCTGGTGCTGCCTGCCGCCGCGGACGGCTATTTCATCTTTCTACTCAAAGGCTTTTTCGACAGCCTGCCCCGTGAGCTCTATGAAAGCGCGAGCCTCGACGGAGCCGGGGAATTCCGCCTCTTCTGGCAGTTCACGCTCTACCTTTCCAAACCAATCCTGGCCGTGATCGCCCTCGGGGCCTTCAACGCCGCCTACCGCAACTTTCTCTTCGCCTTCATCGTTTGCCAGGACCAGAGCATGTGGACCCTGATGGTGCACATCTACGAGCTGATGCAGCGCGCCAGCCTCTCAGTGGGCTACGCTGCCCTGGTGATCGCCGCCATCCCCACCCTGGCGGTCTTCGTTTTCTTCCAAAACATCATCATCAAAGGGATAGTGGTCCCGATGGAAAAATAAAGGGGTTTCCGATGCACAACGAAAAGATCCACCTCACCCGGATCAAACGCCTGCTGGAGCGGCAAAAACAGCTTCTGATCAGGGACAAGCTGCCTCTGGAGACTGGATTCTCCGCCACCGGCGGGGATTTTCAGCCCCTGGCGCTCAACTCTGTCTGGGGTAAACCCTGGCAGACGGGCTGGTTCCGGATCAGCGGCAGCATCCCGGAAGACTGGTCGGGAAAGGATTACAGGCTGCTCTTCGATTGCGACGGCGAAGCCTGCCTGCTGCTGGATGGCGTTCCCTACCAGGGTTTCACACCCAAGGTGGATTGGTATCACAAGGCCGCCAAGAATCTGCTTCCCCTTGCATCCATCTGCAAGCCCGGAGAGGATTTCAGCCTGCTCATCGACGCTTCGGCCAACGATCTCTTCGGAGCGCAGAAAGAGGAATACCGCCTGCGCGAATGCGCCCTCGTTACCTTTGACGAAGGGCTTTATCAACGCCTGCTGGACATCTCCCTGCTGCTGGACCTCGCGGAGACCCTGCCGGAAAAAACGGTTCGCCGCCAACGCCTGATCTATGGCCTGAACAAGGTCTGCGATGCCTGGAACACCGATCAGGAAATGGTGCAGGCAATTCTTGGCGATCTTCTGTCCAAACCGGCTCATGCCAGCGCGCTCACCGCCTTCAGTGTTGGGCACGCGCATCTCGACCTGGCCTGGCTTTGGCCGCTTTCTGAAACCCGCCGCAAAGGCGCGCGCACCTTCGCCAACGCGCTGCGACTGCTGGAGCAGTATCCGGACTACGTTTTCGGCGCTTCCCAGGCCCAGCTTTACCAGTGGATGAAGGAAGACCACCCTGCCCTCTACGCGTTGGTTAAAGAACAGGTGAAACAAGGCCGTTGGGAAATCCAGGGCTCAACCTGGGTGGAATTTGACACCGACCTCATTTCCGCAGAATCGATTATCCGCCAGTTCATGTATGGCAAGCGCTTCTTCGAAAGTGAGTTCGGCCAGGCTCCCCGGGTGTTGTGGCTGCCCGACTGCTTCGGTTTTTCCGGCAACCTGCCCCAGTTTCTGAAGGGCTGCGGCGTGGACTGGTTCGTCACCCAGAAACTTAGCTGGAACGAGACCAACGTCTTTCCCCACCACCTCTTCGTTTGGGAGGGGATCGACGGCAGCAGGGTGTTGGCACATCAACTTCCCACCAACGATTACAACTTTTCTAACAACCCCTCCTCCTTTTTGGAAACGGAAAAACGCTATGCCCAGAGCGAACTCTGCGACTCCTTTTTGAACCTTTACGGCATCGGTGATGGCGGCGGCGGGCCCACCCGCGACCATATTGAATACGGTCTGCGCCAGCGAAACCTCGAAGGAGTGAGCAAATTCCGTTTTTCCAGTTCGGCGGATTTCTTCGATCATCTCTCCGGGCTCGACTCCAGCCAGCTTCCGGTAGTCTACAGCGAGCTTTATTTGGAATTTCATCGCGGCACCTACACCACCCAGGCCCGCATGAAACAGGATAACCGCAACAGCGAGAAGCTGCTGGCTGCGGCCGAGTTCATGGCTGTGCTTGCCGGACATGCCTATCCGGAAAAGCTGCGGTGTATCTGGCAAAACACGCTGCTGCTGCAGTTTCATGACATCATCCCCGGTTCTTCGATCACGCCGGTTTACGAGGAAGCCCAGACCATCAGCGCCGCCAACCACAAGCTGCTGAATGACTACATAACCGCAACTGTCCGCGAGATCACGGATACTGGAATGCCCTGCAAAGAAACCAGTTATCTGGTGGTCAACCCTTCCAACCAGGAACTGGATGAATGGCTCGCCTTCCCAAAAGAACTCCAAGGCCTGGTTCCGCTGAACGAATACGGCACCGAACTGCCTTCTCTGGAAACGGAAAACGCCCTCTTGGCCAGGATCCGGGTGCCGGCCTGGGGCTGCCTGCCTTTGCAATTCTCCACCAACGGCTATCTGCCCAAATCCGGGGCCAGTCCAGCCTCCCTGACCTTGGAAAACCGCTTTCTCAAAGTGGAATTGACCGAAACCGGCGGAGTAAAATCCATCTGGGATAAAGAACTGGAGCGCGAACTGCTGGCCTCGGAATCCAACCTGCTCCTGCTCTGGGAAGACGAACCCAACAACTGGGGAGCTTGGGACATCAACCATTTTTACCGTGATACCACACCCCAGGCAGCCAGCGGCGCCACCTTGAACCAAGCCCTCAGTTTCGCGCTGGAAGAAGGGTTCAGCCGCGTGGTGCAGGATATCCGCATCGGCAATTCCAGCCTGCGCCAGACCGTTGAATTGCGCTCCGATGACCGCCTGCTGCGTGTCAGCCACGATATCGACTGGAAGGAAAAACACAAAATGCTGCGCACGCATTGGTTCACGGATGTGCACAACGGAATCGCCAGCTACGGCATCCAAGCCGGCGTGATCAAGCGCAGCAGCAAGCCCAAAAACGCGTTCGAAACTGCCCAATTCGAGGTTCCCGCCCAACGCTTTGCCGACCTTTCTCAGCCTGATCGCGGTTGCGCGCTGCTCTGCGACGTTAAATTCGGCTACCGCGTCGTTGACGGCCAGATGGAGCTGAACCTCCTGCGAAGCCCTGCCGACGTCGATCCCACCGCCGATATCCACAGCCATTCCTACACTTACGCCTTTTATCCCCACAAAGGCGATTACGAACACAGCGACGTTTTCAATCAAGCCGAACACCTGGCCCACAACCTGATCGTGGTGCCAGTGCAAAACCTGCCCGATAAGTTGCCGGAACCCCTTTTCCGCCTGGAAAGCGACCACGTGAACCTGGACACGGTAAAGCCCGCGGAGGACGGTAGCGGCATCATCCTGCGCTTCCACGAATACAAAGGGCAAAGCGGCACCGCGCTGCTTTTCTGTGCCCAAACCCATGCCCAGGCTCGGGAAATAGACCTGCTGGAGCAGCCGCTGGAAACGGCTCCACAAAAGCTCGACCCCTACTATCCGCTCAACCTGGATTTCCGGCCTTTTGAGATCAAAACCATCCTTTTAGAGGAACTCCCATGATCCCTCTTCCGAAACAAATGCATGTGTTCAAAAAGCGCTTCTGGATGACCTCCAGGGTCGATTACCAGCGCAACGCCGATTTGCCAGAAAAGATTTTCCGCTATCTCGTTTCCGACCTCGATGCTTTCTACCATAATCTGATCGATGTAGGTTATCTCGATGACGACCACACCATGAGCGTCATGTTCAAACTCGCCCCCTTCAACAAGAAAGTGCCGCCCGACTATTATTCCCTGAAGGTGGACACCCTGGCCATCCAGATCCAGGCTGAATCCCCAAACGGTATCATCCACGCCGTGCAGACCCTGAAGCAGCATCTTTACGAAGCGTATTATTACATCGACGATGAATTTGGCGAGCCCGGCGACCTGCCCTGCCTGGAAATCCGGGACTGGCCCAGCTATTCCTGGCGGGGACTGCATCTTGACGTGAGCCGCCATTTCTTTGATTTCAAGTTCGTTAAGCGCTATCTGGACTGGATGGCGCATGCCAAGCTGAACAAGTTCCACTGGCATCTTTCCGACGACCAGGGCTGGCGCCTCGAAAGCAAGAAATTCCCCCGCCTGCACGAGGTCGGCGCCTGGCGCAAAGAGGCCGACGGCAGCATCCACGGAGGTTATTACACCCGCCGCCAGATCAAAGCGGTGCTGGATCACGCCGCCTTGCACGGGATCGAGGTCATCCCCGAAATTGACATCCCCGGCCACGCCATGGCGATACTGGCCGCCTATCCCGATCTGGCCTGCCTTCCGCGGGATTTTGAGACCCTCAACGTCTGGGGCATTTCCGAAGACATCCTCTGCGCTGGCAAGGACGAAGTAATCGACTGGTTGAAAGAATTATTCAGCGAAGTAGCTGAGCTCTTTCCCGGCCGCTATGTGCATCTGGGCGGTGATGAAGCCCCCAAGCAGCGTTGGCAGAACTGCCCCCACTGCCAGGCCCGGATCAAAAAACAAGGCCTCGCCGGCGAGGAAGCGCTGCAGGGCTGGCTGGTGCAAACCCTGGCCCAACATCTCAAAAGCCTGGGCAAAACCGTGATCGGCTGGGACGAAATCCTGGACGGCCAGCCTGCCCAGGACCCCATCGTGATGGTCTGGCGCGGTGACGGAATTGACGCGGCCCGTATGGCCCATGACAACGGCAACCGCTACATCCTCAGCCCCTACACAAAGCTCTATTTCGACGCCCGCAACAGTAAATACGATACCCTCGGCACTCACCAGATCATCAATTGGCAGGATGTGCTCAAATTCCGGTTCCAGGACTACACTTTTCAGCGCAAGGAACTCCTGCTGGGGGCCCAGGCCAACGTCTGGACCGAGCATCTGGCCAATAAGGCCGATCTGAAGGAGAAAGTCGCCCACCGTCTTTATCCCCTGGCGGAAATTCTCTGGAACGGAGAACCCGTCGAAGATGTAATGGAATTCTGGAATCGTTGGAGAGATCTGGGATTCAGGCTATGAACCGCCATCCCCGCAATCCGCTGATCACCAGGCGGGACATCGTTTCCAGCCATCCCGCCCTGCAAGACGTTTCCTCGGTCTTCAATCCCGGCGGTGCCTGGCTCGATGGCCGAATCCTGCTGCTGCTGAGGGTTCAGAACCGCGCCCGCGAAACGCTGTTCGTCAAGGCCTGGTCCGAAAACGGAGTGGATTTTCAAGTGGAAGACATGCCGCTGCCGCTGCTGGGGTTGGAAAGCTGTCCCCACCGGATTTTCCACGTTTACGATCCCCGGATAACCAGGCTTGACGGGCTCTATCACGTCATCTGCGCCGTGGATACCGATCAGGGCTGCTTTCTGGGCTGGTTTTCCACGTCGGATTTTGCAGCCCTGGAATTCCGCGGCCTGGTCTCTCCTGCCGACACCCGCAACGGCATCCTTTTTCCGGAGCAGGTCGGAGGACGTTATCTCAGGTTTGAACGCCCCAACACCCTGCTGATGGCCGACAGCGTAAAAACTGGTTCCGACATAGTTTGCGCCTCATCGGACAACCTGCTGAACTGGTCTGGCGCGGAGAAGGTGTTTTCCGGCCGGCCCCACTTCTGGGACGAACTGATCGGCTCGGGCCCGCCACCACTGAAAACCGCGCAGGGCTGGCTGCACATCTACCACGGCGTGGCCACCCATTTCGGGTCCGCAAGCATCTATCAGGCAGGGGTTTCACTACATGACCTCCAGTGCCCCTGGATAACCCTCGCCCGGGGAAAATACAACATTCTGGAACCCCGTGAGACCTATGAGCTTTGCGGCCAGGTGCCAAATGTGGTGTTCCCCACAGCCGCCCTGCCCTGGCAAACCGATAGCCGGGGTTTTGTGGCCCCAAACTCGGAAATTTACGTCTATTACGGCGCTGCCGACACCTGCGTCTGCCTCGCCGTTACTACAATAGAAGAACTTCTGGAGGCCGTGCATGCGCCCTAACACCCTTGTTATCATGCTATTGATCCTCAGCGGCACCCTTCTTGCTGAGACTTTCCCAGTTCCGGCCCTGCCCTTCGAACCGCTTTCCTATCCTTGTTTTCGGGCGGCGGGCTCTCTTGAGATTGATGGCCAAATCGACGAACCCGCCTGGTACGCGGCACCCTGGAGCGCCAGCTTCACCGATATCGAAGGCAGCCTCAAACCCGCGCCCCATCTGGATACCAGGTTCAAAATGCTCTGGGACGGCGAAGGGTTCTACATCGCCGCCCGGCTGGAGGAGCCGCATCTCTGGGCCACCCTCACCGAACATGACGCCGTGATCTTTTGGGACAACGACTTTGAGGTCTTCTTCGATCCCGACGGCGACACCCATCACTACTTCGAGCTGGAACTGAACGCCCTGAACACGCTCTGGGATCTATTTCTGGTGAAGCCTTACCGAGACGAACACAGCTCCATCAACGGCTGGGAAGCCCACGGCATCAAAACCGCTGTCGGCCTCGAAGGCACGCTGAACGATCCCACGGACACCGATACAGCCTGGAACGTGGAGATATTTCTACCCTGGCGGGCTCTGGCTGAAATGGCCGGAACCCCCTGTCCGCCACGCTCAGGCGACTATTGGCGGATCAACTTCTCCCGGGTGCATTGGACTACGGAAATAGTGGACGGCGGCTATCGGAAAGTTCCCGGAATTCCTGAATTCAACTGGGTTTGGAGCCCTCAGGGTCTCATCAACATGCACTATCCCGAACGCTGGGGCCTGGTCTGGTTTTTGGAAGGACCGGCTTCGGACGCCGCCTGGGAACCAGGCCTGCCCGAAATATTGATGGCGGAAGAGTATCTGCGCCAGGTCTATTACGCCCAAAAACAATACCGGATGGACAATGGCAGTTATTCCATCTCCCCTTCGGAACTGGGTTTGGCGCCTTTTCACCACCGGGGAAAGATTTATCTGCCCCGCCTGGAAACAACTTCCCGTTCCTTTTGCGCCACCCTGGAAACCGATGAATTGCCCACTCTTATAATCACGGAGTCAGGGCGGCTGATCCGGCTTCCGCTCCGGTGACCGGGAGTTCCAGGCAGGTTTTATAGCTGAATCAGTCCGTTATTCCTGTTCTTCTGGCGGAGTGGTTTCAGTCTCCTCGGGGGAATCATTGTCAGGGGGAGCTTCTTCGGACCTGGGCAAGTCAGGTTCCTGCGGGGCCTGATACACTGTCTGGGGCTGTTCTTTTTTCTTGCGCAGCAGGAAATAGAGGGCCAGGCCCAGAACGACGAGCAGGGGAATTCCCCAGAGCAGGAAGCCGAACTTTTTCGCGGCGGCAGCGGGGCTGGGAACCTTGTACTGCAGATAGATGGAATCGCCCTCAACCCCTTTGAACTCCCAAGTGTAAACGCCCAGGGAATCGTTCCTGATCTTGGCGTTGGTGTTCACCACCTCGAAGGGGACTTTCCAGGTGACCTTGTTCTCCAGCACCTGGTCCATCACTTCGTTCATTTCTTCCTGTTCGGAATCTTCCTGTCCCGCGTTCATGGCCTTCATCACATCGGGCTTGTAGGAAATGGTGAACAGGCTGTGGTCAGTGCTTTTTTCCTCCTTCACCAATGGAGCGGACGGGGCTTTGGTGCTGTCAGCGAGCAGGGGAAAGAGGTTAAGGTCGGTGACCCGGCTGAAATGTCCGTCCGCTTGGACACCCCTGTTGTCCTTGTCCTCAAAGGCTTTAACTGCCATGCCGAACTTCCCGTAGGCGAGGGAATCCTCCAGGACGCTTTCTTCCTGATCGGGCATGATCTCGTCGCTGATCTTTTTGGAGACCATCTTGATGAAACTGAAATCCACGGAATTGTCTTCATTGACCGTGAACACGGACTCGGTGAAAACGCATCCGGCCAGCAGCAGCGCGGCGCACAGAACTAATGTCAGGCGCATAAAACCTCCCTTGGGTTTGAACTTTCACGTGATGTTGCAATTTGGACAGGCGGAGGTGACTCGTCAAGCAAAATAATCCCCGGCGAAGTGATGAAGGATGTGGGTTCTCACTTTTTTCAGGCTTTCTTTCAAACCGGGCGGTAATCCGGTAGATCGGGCCCGTAGGGCGACATATCGATAGCGAGGAAGCGTAAGCCACTCATACACTGGATTCCGGGTCAAGCTGATAATGACTTGAGTTTGGGAGTTTCGGCGCTTCGGCGAGCGCCGCTACATGGTACTGGCGGTTGCTGTACCGCCTTTTTTCCTAGCGTATAGCGAATGTAGTGAGCATGAACAACAGGAAGCATTGCAAAAATCATTCATTGCTGGCGTTGATGCTTGTTCCTCGCTCGACGGCAGCCTCCAAGGCCACATCATCCCGGACGTCACCGAGCCCGAGAGGTGACTTCCGGGATCCAGAAAGAGCAAAAAACTGGATTCCAGGGCCCTGAGGCTGAATCCCTTTCCCGGAATGACACACGTGATAGTTTGGGCAGATAATGTGGTTGTGGCTGTGGTCATTGCTCCGCTCTCGCCCGGCTTCAGAGTGTGGCTGTGTGGAAGCGAAGCCAACTGGCCGTTAAGGCCTTGTCCTGAATCCCAGACGTGCCTCCCGCATAATGGCCGCATTTGATGCGGGGATTTGGTGAGAGGAAAGAGAGGGAAATGGACACGAGCGCTAAGGGTGTAGCTGACAGGACACAGCGGCAGGCAAGCAGTTTTGGCTCTATTTTTTATTAAGTGGCTGCGGGCGTTCAATCAAAAAGCAACCTGGATAGTGGCAGAACTGTGGGGAATGATGTCTGTCGCCCGCAAGGGGCTCAGGAGGTAGTTTGGATCCATTGTCGAGGGGTTCTGTTCGCTGCGCTCATTGCACGCCCTCGCTATGATCTGCAGCCCTCCGGGCTATCGAAAGAAAACCACAACTGCATGAGACTCAGCTTCATTTATACTGGATAAACTTGGTCTTCGCTTAACTTGCATATACCCACCCAATTGAAAATAGCCTGATTTTCGATATTTACAATTTTGACTCCTCATTTATCCTATCCTATCCACCTCTTACTCACTTCCCATTAAGTTCTCAATGGAGCATTGTGAACTCAGCGGGATGTGAATGGGATGTTAGTAGGTCAGAGCAAATGGCCTGAGGATGAGATAATATTTCCGGTGAGTAGTTCACTTACGGGGAAACATGTGACTTGTACACCCAAGTTCCTGCCTTTTCTCCGGCTGTCGAGAAGAAGTCCATATAGTTTAAAACCTTGTCATTCCGGTGCATTCACTCTCCCATAGAGCAGTAAATTACTAGGTTCTGCGATTATTTATGGCTTTTTTCCCGACCATTTCTATACGGGTATCCGCAAAGAGAAGCATAATTTATCGATTGACAATCAGAGGGGATACGGCGATGTATGGTTTTGGGTGTAAAAGGTTAAGGAAACCCGCTTTCCGAAAACGTTAATCCTTTGCCAATAAAGCCTATCAGGAGTGTTCATGGATCGTTTATATGACAGGCGGCTATCCGTCAAAGAGACATCTGCTTACCTCGGGATAAGCGATGAAACGGTATATAGCTGGATACAATTCCACGATATGCCCACACACATGATGGGCGATTGGAATTTCAAAATCAATGAGTTAGATGAGTATGTCAAGGCTGGTGGAGCGACACTTTGATGAAGAGGATAGGATTGTCCCGGATTATAAGAAGCAGGTGCCGTGGCTCAGGGAATATGAGGCGGGGTTGGATGTGTAGGTTGCTATTTAGCCTATACCCCTGTTTTGTCCAGGGGGTGATTTATAATGAGAATGCGGATAAGCAAAATAAATCATTTAGGAGTTCAGAATGAGCTTTTGGAAAACACTGGCAAAGATTGGCAATGCGGTCATAGAAGAAGGCATGAAGCAGCAGAGCAAGCAAATGCGAAATGGCAGCAGAAATTCGGCCACCGGAAGAATGGAAGTCCCAACTGTTGGTGGAAGGACCTTCAGAGAATGGGAGAGCAAGTGGCAGTATGTAGGCTATCTGGACAGCATCGATCTTAGCCCATATTCCTCTTACGTTGGGCTTTACAAAGCCGAACTGGATGGAAAGGTCATGTATGTCGGCAGAGCCGTCGAATATTCGAATGGTGGTATCAGGAAGAGATTATCTGACTATACCAGAGAGTCAGACAGTGCCAGGAAACACACATCGGGGAGGCTAATGCACGCACATGCCGCTGATCTGGAGATATATGTCCTGCTGGTTGGAAGGGATGAGGAAGCGACTGAAGCAACCAGAAAGCTCGAACGCTACTTTATCGGCAAATACTCTCCCGAGTGGAATAAGATGCTAAAGTAGTTGGGAAATACACTCAAGGTACAGGATGGCAATGAAAAACCTTGACTGTTTAGCTATGGCAGGAATAATGAAACGCATCAATAAATTGGTGAGAATTGTGTGAGGAATCAAGCTTTGTACAGGCAATGGCAGATGCTGCATCTGATAAACCAGCATCGGCTGAGCGGCATATCCAAAGGTGAATTGGCAACTCACTTTGGGGTATCAAAGAAGACTATCGCCAGGGATATCACAAACCTATCCTCTTGCGGATTTCCCATTTACGAAGATCAGGACATGGACAGGGGCAATCAGGTTTTCTACTATTTCACAGAGGGTTATCGCCTTCCTGATTACACGCTGAATTACGAGGATATCCTCAGCCTCTCACTGGCAAGCAAGCTTTGGGAGGAATCGGGTTTGGTTACTGCCGATAGCATCAAAGGCATTCTGACCAAGATCGAAACCAAGCTGGATAAATCCATCCTGAAATTCTACCGTGATGTCCAAAAAGCGTTGATCAGTGACAGCACCGGAACTCTATCAGATTCGGACTCAATGCCTGAGAAACTAAGCCTGATACTGAAAGCGATATTGAATTACAAGATTATCTCTTTTGATTATTATAGCGTGCAGAACCAGCGGCACAGCCACAAGGAAGTCTCGCCTCTGGCAATCAAGTATTTCAACCACAATTTCTACCTGGCCGGATACTATAAAAAGATAGATCAGGTGATCGTTTTTGCCCTCAATCGGATGGACAACATCAAGCTTGGCGATAGACCCCAACACGAGGTGGATTTTGATTCCAAAACCTACTTTGACAGTGGCTTTGGCATCTATACCGGGGAGGTGTTTCAAGTAAAATTGCAATTCTTTCCTCCCACCTCGGAT